>CANISN010000216.1 GCA_947470165.1 Burkholderiaceae bacterium
CAGTACAAGTTCTAGAGAGCTCTTGCCAATGGGTAATGGAATTGTCCGCTCTGATTGGCTCTTCAATCCAACTTAAATCAAACTCTTCGATCGATTGAATGTTTTTGATGGCAGTTGACAAATCCCACGCTTGGTTAACATCAACCATGAGTTGATGACTTGGAATAAGTTTACGAATGGTTCGTAGATTTTCAATATCTGCCTTTTGACTAAAACCAATCTTGAGCTTAAAGGCAGTAAAGCCCTCCTTCAACAAGCCTTCAATTACTTTCTCCGGTTTATCCGGATTAATTCCACTAGCATAGGTCTTGATCAGTGGATCTGTGCCGCCTAGGCAGCGCCAAAGTGGTAGCTTTGATTTTTTAGCAAATAAGTCCCAGACTGCAAGATCAATACCAGCAATGACTTGAGCTATAGGACCAAACTCTCCTGATTGAATTGCCAATACTGCCGTCTGCTCAGTAATCTGTTTATAGATTTGCGAAGGGTGATGAAACGATTGTTTAATTAACAAAGGCTTAAAAGTTTCGTGTAATAACATTGCGCGATGCTCTGCGCCACAACTGGGAAAGTTACACCAAATCTCTCCCCATCCAACAAGACCATCCCCATCCTCCAATCGAACAAAAATAGCAGGTCGATTTTTCATGATTCCAAATGAGGTTTTCACCGGATTGGCAATTGGGGCCCTCAAGACAAATGCCTCGATATTTTTGATGACGATAGGTGCCTGCAATCTCGGATCTTTCATATGGCAGAGTATGCAGTAATAGTTTAATAAATATAGTCAATATTTAAACTATCGCAAAAAAAGCCCATCAAAATTAATTGAAGGGCTTCATCTGATGACTTTGAGTTAAGCCAGTCTAGCAAAGTGCTATGTATCTTTCTTCTGCACTTTTGATGGAGCGTTTTGCAGCAGTAATTTGAGCATGCTACTTTGCAGTCCCGTCACGTTATCGGGGTTATCGATGTACTTACTTAGCTCTTGACGATCAGAAACACTGACTATCTGCTGCAGTTTAGAAATGGTGATCTTGAGTTGCTCAGCAGCTAATTCTGGATGTTTAGACAAAAACTCTAGGCTCATTTCGCTAGTAGCACCTTTATCGCCCTTAGCATCCTTGGCCGATCCTTGCTCAATACCCATCTGCACCTTAGCCTTTTCCAGTAAACGGTCCAGCTCTGTTTTGGAGAGATGCAAACGTTTGGCCTCGGCCTCAATGAGCTCTTGCTCATCCGGTGAGATCACACCGTCCTCTAACATGGTGTAAAGCTCAGTCATCATGCTTTCGCGTTCAATGCGCAGTTGATCACTTAGTGCTGATGAGAGAATTGCGGCCGGAATCGCAAAAATACCAATACCCAACAACGCTATCACAATCGTAATGGCTCTACCTGCTGGGGTAATAGGAGAGATATCACCATAACCCACGCTGGCCAATGTGATGACGGACCAATAAATAGCTTGGGGAATATTTTCAAATTTATCGGGCTGGGCTTCGTGCTCAAAGACATAACCCAAGCAAGCGGCGAGCATAACAAGTAAGAGCAAAATAAAGACCGCCGCCTTCATGACCGGCCACTCGCGCTTAATCACAATAAATAAGGATTGAGTAGCACCGGAATAACGCGCTAGCTTTAGCAAACGCATCAATCTAAAGACTCGCAAGAACCGCAAGTCAAAGAGGTGATGAAGCAGGCTCTCTAGATAGAATGGCACAATTGCCATGAAATCAATTATGCTCGTTGGCTTACATGCGAAGCTTACGCGCCCTTTAAACCAAGCCTGGTAATTAGGATCTTCAGGGGCACTGTAGATCCTCATTATATATTCTGTAGAGAAAATCACTACCGCAATGGTATCGAGAATAATAAATTCAGAATGTAGATGGTAACTAATGCTCTGGACTGATTCAAAAATCACGGCTAGCACTGACAAAATGACCCAGGTCACAATAAACATATCAAAGATCTGATGTAGATTACCGCTAGTCGGTGTTTCGTTAACTAAGGCATAAATCTTGTAACGATAGGATTTATCTTTATTGAGCTCTAAAAACTCGTTGAACGCTGGTGCCAAAGCGCGGAAAAGTTTAAGTAAACGCAGTAAACGTAGGGCCCTCAGAATCCGTAAATCAGCCTCAAAGAAAGCGCTTAAGTAGAACGGCAAGATCGATATCAAGTCAATGAGAGCAAATGGACTCTTGCAGTAAGCAAGACGAGGGTATTTAGCCGAACTAAAGGCAGGATCTTCTGGTGCAACATACACGCGCAAGACATATTCAATCGAAAAGATGGCCAGCGAGACCACATCAAAAATATGAAAGAGGTGTTCCCGAGTTTCGTAAACTACCGGAATATGCTCAAGCGCCAAACCTGCGATATTGAGCACGATCATGTACGCAATAAAGCGCTCAAACTGATTGCAATAATTCTCTTTAATCTGGTGATTAAAGAATAAATCAAACATCCTCTTGCGGATGTGTAAGTTCATTCTAGAAAATGAGATCGGCTGGAGATTCATAATTTAAATTCTCCAATCCTAATAAGGTAAAAACCCGTATCGCAAAGACTCAGACGAATCTGCAAGCCGCTTACAAGTCTCTCCCCAGGCTCTAGCGGAGATACCCCGGGAGGGCCTGCCGGATTGGCGGTCAGTTTTTCAAAGATCAAGGATCCGCTGTTTAGCAGATCTGTTTTATTGCATTTAGATGTGTATGCTGGGCCAGCCGGATTTAAGAGATTGACATAGCTCTCAAAGGGGCCTTTGGCAGCAAAAAGTGCTTCAACACAATTTTTCCAGTGATTTGGCTTGACACCTTTAATCAGTTTTTCATCTTCATCAATGGGGGTGCATGCTGCAGGTTCAATAGGCTCATTGGCTTCGCTCTTGCTGGCAAGAGCCTCAAACCAGGTAATGATCTCTTCGGCATTATTTTGTGATGCTGACACCTTAGCGGCGTTTTGATAGTTGCCTATGCCGAGATAGATCACTAAAAACACGTTGGCTAATAAGACCAAAATAAAGAAATAGTCTGAGGTGCGCATGTCTCGAAATAGAATTTGAATATTCTTGCCCAACATGCTCTCCTAATTCTCGATTTATTTAAGCGGCTATCTTGCTGCTTTCAATTCCTGTATATTTACTTCTGAATTACTAAGACGGCTAATTGGGGATTAACAATGTTTTTCCAAACACTACTGCAAAGTTTATTAAAGAAAAAGAAAGCAAAAGAGTCTGGGCCCGCTAAAGATCTATCTCCAATGGCTCAGAGCATAATGCAAAAACTGGCTGAACACGACAAAAACAAGGGTTTAGACCCAGATGTTGTTAAAAACTCGGATTTCCCAGCCAATAAATAGACTGGCTAGCCGCCCCTCCTTTTGAAGATTTTTATGCCCCAAGCCATTATTTTCGATGTTGAAGCTACCGACAAGCAGGATGCCGTCATCATTGAGGCAGCCTCTTTAGATGTGAGCTCTATCAAGCCGCTCACTGTTGGCAACCCTTGGGTACAGCGCTATAACCCAGGTAAACCAATTAGCCTTGGCGCACTAGCTACCCATCACATCATGGATGAGGAGCTTATCAATTGCCCCTCTAGCAGCACCTTTCAATTGCCCCCCGATATCAAGTACATCATTGGCCATAGCGTCG
>CANISN010000217.1 GCA_947470165.1 Burkholderiaceae bacterium
AAGTTTGGGTATTTCATATTCATCATGGTTTGCAAAAGCCCGCTGATCAATGGCTTGAGTTTTGTGAGAAGCTAGCTAAAAAATATCATACTCAATTTGATTTTCGCCTCCTACACTTTGCTGATCAGGGCGAGGGAAATATTGAAGCTCGAGCAAGGGCAGGTCGTTACGAAGCTTTGGTCGAACTTTGCATTGAGCATGGGATTAAGGACCTCCTGCTAGCGCATCATCAAAATGACCAAGCTGAAACCGTCCTATTGCAACTCTTAAGGGGTGCGGGTGTTGCTGGTTTATCAGGTATGCCACAAGACCGCATCCTTCATGCGCAGAATCAGGAGATCACTTTATGGCGACCACTACTCAATCAAAGTAGGCAAGAGTTAGAGACCTATGCCAAGAAGAATAAGCTCAAGTGGGTTGAAGATCCTAGCAATCAAAACACGCGTTATCGTCGTAATGCGATTCGTAAGGACATTATTCCGAAATTGGAAAAAATTCAGCCAGGGGCAATTGCTAACTTGGCTCGAAGTGCAGACTTGCTAGCACAATCCCAAGCATTGCTTGATCGTTTAGCAAAACACGATGGAAAAAATATCCTTCGAGGCAAGACCTTAATATTGACCCCTTTACTGATACTTGCTAAAGCAGATAAACCCGCTGTAAATAATTTGATTCGATATTGGCTAAGGCTAAATGGGTTGACAATGCCATCTCAGGAGCGTCTTGAGTCTTGGTGGCAAGATTTGCAAAAGGTGAAAGTAGATTCGAGCTTAGAGTGGCAGCATGACGAGGTAAGTATTCGTCTTTGGCGTGGGGTCCTACAGGTAGCCACTAGTAATCTTGGATATTGGATTTTCAAGGAGATCCCAGTGCGGAGTAAATCGCTTGGCCTGCCTACTGCCTGGGTAAAAGAAGCGCAAGAACGAGGTCTCCTAGAGGAAAGACAGCGCATAGGATCTGAAAAGATTCAAGTCAATCCTAGTTCACCTCGCAAAAGCCTCAAGAACCTCTTTCAGGAGTGCGATGTGCCACCTTGGGAGCGACAGGCACCCTTGCTTTACATCAATGACGAGCTCATTGCTGTAGCAGGGGTGGGGGTTAGTTATCGGCATTTAGTGCTAATCGGGAAAAGAGTCCTACCCCAATGGGAGCAGACCTAAGCTAGTACAGTCCACCAGATTCTCTCTGATGGCGGATGGCATTAATCAGAATAGTTTTTTTAGCTTCCTCATAGCTATATAAGGCGACATAGCCACTTTTCCCACGCGAGATTACTAACTCTCTCAGATGACTATCGCAAAGACGCCCAATCAGTGGGTGTTTTGCTAATATTTGAACTGCTTCCTCAATTAGCTCTAATGTAGCAAGAGCGGTATTTTTGTCACTTTCAATTAGAAAGTCAGTGAGTCGCCCTAAGTCGTCAACTGCTTGTGGGGTAAAAACAATTCTTACCAATTACTCGCTTTCAAAGTAGATTTTTTTCCAGCAATTCGTGTTTTCATTGCCTCGAAAACTTTACCTGAATCATAGACCTTACCATCTTTCATAACACTATCTCGGGCAGTGTTAGCATCTTGAATAAAGCTTCTGCGAATTTCTGCATTAATACTTGCTTGCTTTATAGCTTCCACCATAAATGCGTGAGGAGTCATGCCAAGCTCTTTGGCAGCATCAGCGGCTTGCAGCTTGATTTCTTTCGTGAGTTTGAGGGATGTTGTGGTGACGAGGCTCATTGTTGATCTCCAGGTGTTACTTTAGTGTCACCAATCGTATCTTCAGATTCAGGGGCTGTCAATAGCTTTGGTTTTGACCAATAAAACCCTGTAAAATAAGCCCCTTTTAGACCCTAGGGAATGCAATTCCCTGTAAATAGACAACACGACAGTTTTTATGGCTCTTATCGTTCATAAGTATGGTGGCACCTCAATGGGCTCGGTTGAGCGTATTCAGAATGTCGCTAAACGCGTTGCTAAGTGGATGCGTGCTGGTCATCAAGTTGTGGTTGTACCTTCTGCTATGTCGGGTGAGACCAATCGTCTGCTCGGTTTGGCAAAAGATATTAATCCCGATGCCCATCCTCGCGAGCTCGATCAAATTGCTTCTACTGGTGAGCAAGTGAGCTCCGGCTTATTGGCTTTGGCATTGCTGCGCGAAGGGGTTGATGCAGTGAGTTATGCAGGTTGGCAAGTGACCGTCCATACGGATTCTTCTTTTACTAAGGCTCGCATCAAGAGTATTGATGATCAGAAGATTTTGGCTGATCTCAATGCAGGACGCGCTGTAGTAGTTACTGGCTTTCAAGGGGTTGACCCACATGGCAATATCACTACCTTAGGCCGCGGCGGTTCAGATACTTCTGCAGTAGCTATGGCTGCAGCCCTTAAAGCAGATGAGTGCCTTATTTACACTGACGTAGATGGCGTTTATACAACCGACCCTCGTGTTTGCGAAGATGCGCGTCGCTTAGATAAGATCACTTTTGAAGAAATGCTGGAGATGGCAAGCCTTGGTTCAAAGGTGTTACAGATTCGTTCTGTGGAGTTTGCCGGTAAGTACAAAGTTAAAACCCGTGTTCTGTCTTCGCTGACAGATCCGTTGATACCCCTTGATCAAGAGATGAAGTCGGGTACCTTGATTACATTTGAAGAGGACAGCACTATGGAAGCCGCAGTTATTTCCGGCATCGCCTTTGCGCGTGATGAAGCAAAAATTACCGTTCTGGGAGTTCCAGATCGCCCGGGTATCGCTTATCAAATCTTGGGCCCGATTGCGGATGCCAATATTGATGTTGATATGATCATTCAGAACCAGTCATTCGAAGGTAAGACTGACTTTACATTTACGGTTCCCCGTGCTGAGTATCAAAAAGCATTGGACTTGCTCAAGAAGAATGTGCAAGCCCATATTGAAGCTAAAGAAATTAATGGCGATCCAAAAGTTTCTAAAGTATCTGTGGTTGGAGTTGGAATGCGGTCTCATGTTGGTGTAGCGAGCAAGATGTTCCGCACTTTATCGGAGGAGGGTATCAATATCTTGATGATCTCCACAAGTGAAATCAAGATTTCTGTTGTGATTGATGAGAAATATATGGAATTGGCTGTCCGCGCTCTTCATAAGGCGTTTGAGTTGGATCAGAAGTAAAGAGTGTTCTAAAAACGCAGTAAATCCCTCCACTTGACGGAATCCGTTAAACTGTAGGGCGTTGTAATTGCATCAATACGGAGACGTGGCCGAGCTGGTCGAAGGCACTCCCCTGCTAAGGGAGCATCGGGGCTAAAACTCTGATCGGAGGTTCGAATCCTCTCGTCTCCGCCAAATGTCAAGGGTTTATGTGGGTTTGTTGTCAAATCTACATAATTTCCCCAAATTTTCCCCACACAACTGTTATTCCTCAAACCGCTCCCGAGTTAAAGGCATGTTCTTTAACTTGTCTTCTGGCGCTGTTGTAGCTGTTCTTCTATGGCGCTCTTCATCGGCTGATGCTGATTCAAAATCCCTTACACGCTGTAGTTCCTGCTCCTTCGATTCCGCTAGCTTGGATGCTGGCATGACCGTGCCGTCCTTTATGAGGCGCTCTAGCTGAAATTGCTTGAAAGTCTGGGTCTTAATCTTGCCAGCGAATTCCACATCTCCAAGACCATGT
>CANISN010000218.1 GCA_947470165.1 Burkholderiaceae bacterium
GCTAGGTGCAGTTCTTCTGCAGCGCTCAGCATGGGCACGCGATTAACGTATGAGATATAAGAGTCGAGTGTGCCAACTCCGAGGGAGGGCAACATCGGAAAGGCAAGCGAAGCCCCAGCAGTTTGCGCTGCCGGCAGTGTTTGCCTTGCTTGCAATTGTGGTTTGTTAGCTTTCTTTTGAATCATTTTTTTGATGTATTTCAGGTGTTAATAAACATTTATTTTAGCACTCTTGTCAAGAGAGTGCTAATAGTTTTTAAAATCTATAAGCCTATGATTTAATTGAATAATTCTGAGGAATATTGAGCTGCAGTGAAGGGGGCTAAATCATCAATTCCCTCCCCTTTGCCTAGAGCTAAAACTACTGGTTTTGGACCAATATCCAGAGTGTGGGCTAGTGCGCAAACAACACCCCCTTTAGCGGTACCATCCAATTTAGTCACGATGAGTGCAGTAAGTCCTAAAGCAGCGTGAAAGGCCTTAACTTGGCTCAAACCGTTTTGGCCCGTATTGCCATCTAGTATGAGTAAAGTCTGGTGAGGAGCCCCAGGTAGGGCTTTGCCGATGACTCTTTTAACCTTCTTTAGCTCTTCCATGAGATGGTCTTGGGTGGACAATCTTCCAGCAGTGTCAATAATCAGGATATCGCTCTTGCGAGAAATCGCTGCATGAATAGCATCGTGAGCCACTGCTGCAGCATCGCCACTCTCTTGCATGATGACATCGACCTGATTGCGCTCACCCCACTCTAGAAGTTGATTGCGGGCTGCAGCCCTGAAAGTATCGCCCGCTGCCAGAAGAACGGACTTATCTTGTGACTGAAAAAGTTTGCAGAGTTTGCCGATAGTAGTGGTCTTACCGGCACCATTGACGCCAACCACTAACCATACCTGAGGAATGGTCTTTTGCTCATGCACATAGAGGGGGTTAGGTTTAGGCTCTAAGGTACTAAGTAGTAATGAGACTTCCTCAATTAATAATGTTTTCAAAGTCTCAGGACTAGAGATCCCCTCTGATTTAGCAGCCTTACGGAGCTTACCCATCAGTTGCTCAGTCGTGGGTAGACCCACATCGCTGAGAATGAGAGATTCTTCTAGAGCATCAAACCAGGCTTCATCAGTCTGATTAGATTTAAATAGGGATCCGAGGGTTTTACGTAGGCCGAACATAATCGATACAATTTAGTCCTTGCATCTTATCAATTAAATTTTTGGGATAGGCGAACTTACAGATGCGCTCTACTTTACTGCGTTTTTCTTTCTATTTAATACTCTGTAGTCCGACTGCTTGGGCAGCTTCGGGTGCTAGTACATCCAATACCCATGAATTTCAACTCTCTAATGGACTAAAGTTGATTGTGCGCGAGGATCATCGGGCGCCTACAGTTGCACACATGGTTTGGTACCGTGCTGGCTCAATAGACGAAGTCAATGGTCGAACTGGTGTAGCTCATGTGCTCGAGCACATGATGTTTAAAGGTACGGACAAAGTAAAGTCAGGAGAGTTCTCCCGCTTAGTTGCTGCTGTTGGCGGTCGTGAGAATGCTTTCACCTCTCGTGATTACACCGCCTACTTTCAGCAAGTCGAAAAGTCTAAGCTAGATGAGGTTATGAAACTTGAGGCTGATCGTATGTCAAATCTGAAGTTTGATGACGCAGAATTTATAAAAGAAATTCAGGTGGTGATGGAGGAGCGTCGTCTACGTACTGAAGATAATCCCAGTAGCTTGCTCTATGAATCCTTAATGGCTACCGCTTACATAAGCTCTCCCTATCGCTATCCAGTAGTGGGTTGGATGAATGATCTAGTCAATCTGAAAGCATCTGATGCGCGTGACTGGTATCGCAGTTGGTACAAACCGAATAATGCAACCGTTGTTATCGCGGGTGATGTTGATCCTAAAGTCATTTTGCAAGCGGTGGAAAAGTATTACGGTACTGCCTCCGCTAGAGAGCTACCAGAACGTAAACCCCAAACTGAGCCGCTACAAAAAGGAATTAAGCGGGTACAGGTAAAGGCGCCAGCAGACAGCGCCCGATTAGCAATGGCATGGAAGGTTCCTAAACTTCGGCCTAGCGCATTAGATGACAATGAGCCCTATGCACTTGAGCTGCTGACCGCTGTTCTGGATGGCTATGATAATGCCCGCTTAAACCGCAAGCTCATTAAGCAAGAGCGCGTAGTCAATGATGTAGGTGTTGGTTATGACATGATCTCTAGAGGACCAGAACTTTTTTTAATTAGCGCCAGTATGGCTAAGGGCAAAACTGTTGAGCAGGCTGAGAATAGTATTCGGAAAGCCTTAAAAGAGTTAGTCGATAACGGAATTTTGGAGTCTGAACTAAAGCGTATCAAAGTACGCATTCTGTCCGAACAGATTTATAAGCGCGACTCTATCTTTGGTCAAGCAATGGAAATTGGTAGCACCGAGATGGCGGGATTTTCTTGGCGAGATATCGATCAGATGTTGGAGAAGATGCAAACCATTACACCTGCCGAAGTTCAAGCAGTAGCTAAAAAATATTTAGTCGATGATGGCTTAACCATTGCAGTCTTGGATCCGCAGGCCCGCCAGTCAAGCAGTAAGCAGGGGGGCGGTCATGCAGCTAAATAAATTGATCAAGCAAGCGTATCATGCAATGGTGTTGACGGCTGGATTGCTTTCATCTGCTCATGCAATCCTACCAATTGAGAAGTTAGATTCGTTTAGGGGCGCGCAAGCCTTTCTAGTACAAACCAAAGCTTTACCCATGGTGGATATTGAGATCAGCATTGATGCAGGTGACCGCTATGATCCAGCGCTAAAGAGTGGCTTAGCAACAGTGGCTGGTCAGCTAATGAATTATGGTGCCAAGTCTAATGCAGGTTTGTTAACAGAGGCACAGATTGCTGATGAGATAGCTGATTTGGGAGCAAACCTCACTGTTTCTGTTGGCGGTGAGCGTGCTGTCATGCGCATACGGACTCTGAGCAGAAAAGACTTGCGTGATCGTGCCGTACAGTTAGCTTCAGCCATGTTGAGCGCACCCACTTACGATGCCAAGATCTTAGTGCGTGAGAAGCAAAGAATGACCACTGCATTATTGGAATCGGACACTAAACCAGAGTCAGTTCTAGACCGACGTTTCAGAAAAGCTGTTTATGGAGATTATCCATTAGCTAACTCTCCATCTACTCAGTCTATTGCGAATATCAATGCAACAGACTTGAAACAATTTCATAAACAGTTTTATCGTGGCGATCGTATGATCGTGAGTATTGTGGGTGATGTAAGCAAGGCTGAAGCCGCTGAAATTGTCCAAAGTTTATTGCAAAAAGTGCCTCAATCTGGCTCTCCCATCGCGAAGCTGCCGGAGTTTAATCGTTCACCAATAGAGCCCTTAAGTCAGCGTAAGGTCAACATCCCTTTTGATTCTCAGCAAGCGCATATTGCCATGGGTATGACGGCAGTTACGCGCAGTAACCCTGATTATTTCCCTTTACTAGTTGGAAACTATATTTTGGGTGGTGGCGGTTTTGTGTCGCGTTTAATGTCCGAAGTTCGTGAAAAGCGTGGTTTGGCTTACAGTGTGTCTAGTTACTTTGCTCCCGGTAAGGATGTGGGGATATTTCAAGCAGGATTGCAAACGAAGAATGA
>CANISN010000219.1 GCA_947470165.1 Burkholderiaceae bacterium
ATGCTGTTCCTCTACCTCAAGACCAGCCATAGTCATCGCATGACCTAAGGCCTTGCTATCCAGCGAAGGGTTTACATATTGGCGTAACCAAGATTCAGAAAATTGCATAGCGGCTTCTAATAGTGAATTTGTTATGCGGGGAACTGCGCTAAGAAACGGAGGTCATTCTCAAAGAAAAGACGTAAATCATCAATGCCATAACGCAACATCGTCAAACGTTCCAAACCAGATCCGAAAGCAAAGCCGGTATATCGCTCTGGATCAATTCCCATATTACGCAAGACATTGGGATGTACCTGCCCTGCGCCAGAAATCTCCAACCAACGGCCAGCTAACTTTCCACTCCCAAAGGCCATGTCAATTTCAGCGGAAGGCTCCGTGAATGGAAAATACGAAGGGCGGAAACGAACTTGTAATTCATTCGTCTCGAAAAAGGTTCTTAGGAAATCGGTATACACACCCTTAAGGTCTGCAAAGGAAACGCTCTCTGCAATCCACAAGCCCTCAACCTGATGAAACATCGGTGAATGTGTTGCATCACTATCTACACGATAGGTTCTGCCAGGGGCGATCACTTTAATCGGCGGCATCACATCAGCGTGGGCATATTTCTTAACATGCTCGCTTGCATAACGAACCTGAATTGGGCTGGTATGCGTACGCAATAACAAAGGTTTCCCATGAGAATCTTTGCCATCAATGTAAAAGGTGTCCTGCATTGAACGTGCAGGATGATTCTCAGGGCTATTTAAGGCGGTGAAATTAAACCAATCGGTTTCAATTTCAGGTCCATCGGCTACATCAAAACCAATGGAGCGGAAGATCTCCTCAACCCGCTCCCAAGTGCGCATCACAGGGTGCAAACTACCTACTGCTTGGCCACGGCCAGGCAAGGAAACGTCAATTGATTCTAAGGCAAGACGTTGCAGCAATACTGCATCAGCCAATGCTTGGCGACGCTCTTGTAATGCAGCTTCTACTTGGGTTTTGATTTGATTAATTTGGGCGCCAGCACTCTTACGTTCATCAGGCGACATTCCACCAAGCGCTTTTAAGCGCTCAGTGAGAACACCTGACTTACCGAGATACTTGGCTTTCGCGTCCTCTAGAGCTGCCGCATCGGCAGCTCCGAGGAAATCACGTTTAGCATCCTCGACAATGTGGTCGAGAGAAACCATTGCAGCTTAGTTTTTAAGTGAACTAAGAATTAAGCTGCAGCGCTTACTACGGATTTGATCCGAGTAACCAAAGCAGCAAAAGCTGCCTTGTCAGCAATGGCCATATCCGAAAGCACTTTGCGGTCAAGCTCGATCGCAGCCTTCTTCATACCATTCATGAACACGCTATAGGTCATGTCATGCTGACGAACTGCCGCATTGATACGGGCAATCCACAAAGCGCGGAATACACGTTTCTTGTTACGACGGTCACGGTATGCATATTGACCAGCACGCATAACTGCTTGCTTAGCAATGCGGAATACGTTTTTACGACGTCCACGATAACCAGTTGCGGCATCGGTGATTTTCTTATGACGGGCTCTTGCTGTAACCCCACGTTTGACTCTTGGCATTGAATTCTCCTAATCTAGTCTGAGGTTAAGCGTATGGAAGCATGGAGCGAATTGACTTAACGTCTGCCTTCGCAACTTCGGTGGTACCACGCAAGTGACGCTTATTCTTAGTGGTTTTCTTGGTGAGGATGTGGCGTTTGAATGCCTGACCTCGTTTAATCGTTCCGCCTGCGCGAACCGTAAAGCGCTTTTTAGCGCTACTCTTGCTCTTCATCTTGGGCATAAAGCACCCCTTCATTTACTTGTGCAACATAGGTGGCAACCGACGGTTACTCTTCCTGTACCTAGAAGCACTTCTAACTGCCAGGATCTTACGACCCCTCCCTACTTAAATAACAAACCCCATCTTTCGAGCTGGCTTGCTATGTTTATTACTTTGCCTTACGAATGGGGGCCAACACCATCACCATCTGGCGGCCTTCCATTTTTGGAAATTGTTCAACTTGGCCATGCTCTTGCAAGTCCAATTTCAAACGCTCCAACATTCTGACTCCGATTTCTTGGTGAGCCATTTCACGACCCCGAAAGCGCAACGTAATCTTTGTCTTATCGCCATCTTCCAAAAAACGGATTAGATTGCGTAGCTTCACACCATAGTCGCCATCATCTGTGCCGGGGCGGAATTTAACTTCCTTCACCTGAATCACTTTTTGCTTGAGCTTAGCTTCATGCAAACGTTTGGCTTCTTGGTACTTGAATTTGCCGAAGTCCATAATCCGGACTACAGGTGGCTCAGCCGTCGGAGCAATTTCAACCAAATCGGTTTCTTTCTCTTCTGCTAAAGCCAGGGCTTCACTCAACTTAACTACACCGATGGGTTCTCCATCCAGTCCAATCAGACGCACTTCAGGAGCAGTAATCTCCCGATTTATGCGCTGCGATTTATCAGTAGCGATCTTCTTAATTCCTTTAAAAAAACAATAAAAACCATTCCACCCCTAGCTAAGCTCGGGTCCGACTTTCTGAGAAATATCCTGCTGGAGTCGGGCAACGAAGGCATCAAGAGGCATTACACCTAAATCCACTCCGCCACGGGCACGAACGGCCACCGTATTACTTTCAGCTTCTTTATCCCCTACAACTAGCAAAAATGGGAGCTTCTGTAATGCGTGCTCGCGTATTTTATACGTAATTTTCTCATTTCGCAAATCCGATTCGACTCTAAACCCTTGTTTTTTCAGAGATTGCTGGACTTCTTGTGCATACGCAGCAGAATTATCAGAGATATTGAGGACTACAGCCTGAGTCGGAGCAAGCCAAACTGGCATATTTCCAGCATGATTTTCAATCAAAATACCAATAAAACGCTCTAAGGAGCCCACAATTGCCCTATGGAGCATCACTGGAGCTTTGCGTGTGTTCTCTTCTGTGACGTATTCAGCACCCAAACGGGCTGGCATCGAGAAATCTACCTGAATGGTGCCGCACTGCCAAGTGCGTCCTATGGAGTCTTTTAGGTGATATTCGATCTTTGGACCATAAAAAGCGCCCTCGCCTGGTAATTCTTCCCATTCTTGGCCTGAAGCAGTCAAAGCACCACGAAGAGCAGCCTCTGCTTTATCCCAAATGGCATCGTCACCAACACGTTTAGCTGGGCGTAGCGCCAACTTCACAGCTACTTCAGTAAAGCCAAAATCTTGATAAACCTCACGTACCGCTTTATCAAAGGCAGCAACTTCTGACTGAATCTGATCTTCTGTACAGAAAATATGGCCATCGTCTTGGGTAAAGCCGCGTACGCGCATGAGTCCATGCAAAGCGCCAGATGGTTCATTGCGATGGCATTGACCAAACTCGCCGTAACGCAATGGCAACTCACGATAACTATGCAAGCCAGAGTTAAATATTTGAACATGTCCAGGACAGTTCATCGGCTTTAATGCGTAAGCGCGATTCTCCGACTCGGTCGTAAACATGTTTTCTTTATAGTTATCCCAGTGACCGGACTTTTCCCAAAGGCCACGATCAAGAATTTGTGGTGCCTTGACCTCTTGATAACCTTCGCGCTGATAAACACGGCGCATGTACTGCTCAACCTCTTGCCAAATAGCCC
>CANISN010000220.1 GCA_947470165.1 Burkholderiaceae bacterium
GATAGCAACCCTATGGCTGTCTTAGACTCATCACTTAGAGTGCGTGGAGTCCAGGGATTAAGAGTAGTTGATTGCTCTGCAATGCCAACCGTTCCTTCCGGTAATACTAACTGGCCTGCAGTGATGCTTGGTGAAAGAGCCGCTGATCTGATTCTGGGGCGAATTTAATTCTCCATGAGCTGGCAACTTCCTTTTAGCAGATGGCTGCCTGAATATAAAAATCCAGGAATCATTCGCGCAGATGTTTTAGCTGGATTGACGGGGGCAATAGTTGTCATGCCTCAAGGTATCGCCTTTGCTTTGTTGGCTGGAATGCCGCCACAATATGGTCTTTATGCGGCGATGGTGCCTTGTCTCATTGCTGCATTATTTGGCTCCAGTCGCCTCATGGTGACGGGCCCTGCCAATGCCATTTCATTGACTACAATGGCTTTAATCGCCCCATTAGCACCACCAGAGTCCAGTACTTATGTCGCCTATGTTCTTACCCTGAGCTTTTTGGTTGGGGTACTACAACTTTCATTGGGCTTGAGTAAGGCGGGTAATTGGGTTGAGAAAGTCCCCCACTCGGTTATTGTTGGCTTTACTACTGGGGCTGCAATTCTGATTATCAATAGTCAACTGGGGACTCTATTAGGCGCTAGTGTGCCGAGAGGCAAAAACGTAGTAGAGACTATTGGTACGGTAATAGGTGCCTTTCAAAATAATCAATGGCAAATTGCCGCACCTGCACTGGTACTCTTTACTTTATCAATAATTCGTTACTGGAGAACCCTCAACCGTTACGTGCCGGCCATGTTGGTTGCAGTCATTCTTGGAAGTCTAGCTGCAGCTATCCTCGAAATATTATTTCCTTCAATGGGCGCATTTAAAAAAGTTCAAGAAATACCTGGCGCTTTACCTCCACTTTCTTACCCTGATCTGAGTACTGACACACTACAAAAGCTTTTTAGCGCCGCTGTGATCATGACCCTTTTAGCCTCTACCGAGGCAATGGCTATCGCTAGGGCGATCTCACTCAAAACAAAAGATCAATTTAATGCGAATCAAGAATTTATTGGCCAAGGTTTAGCTAACGTTTGTGGAGCCTTTTTCTCAGCCTACCCTGCCAGCGGTTCATTTAACCGGACAGGCGTGAACTTAGCCTCTGGTGCCAAAACACCTCTTTCTGCGATCTGCGCAGCAATGTTTCTAGTGCTTCTATTGATTTTCTTATCATCCCTAGCTAAATATATTCCTTATGTCGTGATTGCCTCACTCTTATTAGTGGTTGCCTGGAACTTAATTGACCTCAAGCAGATTCGTCACGAAATCCACATAGGTCCGAATGCTTGGATCCCAATGGTGGTAACAGGGATTGGCACCATTACCATTCCATTGGAATGGGCAATTCTTGGTGGAATACTGACCTCAGTAGTGGTCAGGCGCTTCTTTACGAAGCACTAATGAGCGTTAAGTAAATTCAAGAGCTTTAATCGTTGAACTTTACCTGATGGGCCTCTAGGCAAGTCTTCCATGAACAGAATCAACTTGGGCGTTCTAAATTTTCCAAGTTCTTTAATGCAAAAAAGACGCATCTCTTCTTCAGAACAAGTGGTATCTGGTTTTAAAACAATGCAAACCATAATTTCTTGCCCATAATTGATATCTGGTATGCCAACTGCAGCAGCATCTAATACAGCTGGATGCTTTAACACAGCCTCATCAATTTCACGAGGAGCAATATTTTCCCCGCCTTTAATAATGAGCTCTTTTAGGCGCCCAGTAATGAAATAAAAACCATCATCATCACGCATTCCTAAATCGCCAGTCTTTAGCCATCCCTTGCTATCAAAGGCCTTGGCAGTTTCGGCCTCTGCTTTGTAATAAGCATTTAAAACATTGCCACCACGTAAACAGATCTCTCCCACTACATTATTATCAAGCAACTTTCCATCAGCATCAATGACTTTTGCCTCAACTCCACAAGGCAGGCCAGGGCTGCCGTAGCGCCGCTTCTCATCATGCGGATTACAAAATACCATTGAGGCAGACTCCGTCATGCCCATACCTTCAATGACAGTAATCCCAAACAGATTTTCAAATTCACGATGATGCTCAGGGGGTAAGGGGGCGGAAGCCGAACGGCCAAAACGAATTGCCTTCAACTCCTCACGACTAGGTAAGGCACCACCACTTTTTGCTGCATTGATTAAATAAGCAATGATGGTAGGTACCATATTGATCCAAGTGCATTCATATTGAATCGCCAACTTCCACCAACTCGATACTGAGAAAGCATGAGGTGCAACCACAGATCCACCAGAAACAAAAGGTGTAATCGTGGAAATCACCTGTCCATTGATGTGATAGATGGGCAAAGAGCTTAAGACTGTGTCTGCCTGAGTCAACGAATGCCATGACGCCATAGATCGTGCCGCATGGAGCAAATTAGCATGAGTAAGCACTACGCCTTTAGGCGTTCCAGTCGTACCAGAGGTATACATTAGAAGTGCTGGGTGAGTTGGCTCTACAGTTGGCAAAGTTCCTACTACACAATTTATAAATGGACTCTCAACCCGATCAGGATCGAGCTCTACCAATAGAAATTTTCGTTTGGCCTTTTCTAGTGCTGCAAATAGACTCTGTTTTTTATCCGGCGAATAGAACAAAACTTCAATATCACTGTGATCTAAGACCCAAGACAACTGATCCGTTGGAGCAAGTAAATTCAGGGGAGTGATTACTCGACCACAAGCCATCGTAGCCAGAAAGATCGTGCTGGTCTGGAGACCATTGTGCATATATAAACCAACATGCCCATGAGTGCTAATTTTCTGCTCTTGTAACCATGTCGAAAAACGATGTGTCTCTTTAGAAAGCTGGTCATAAGTGAGGGTCGCTCCGCTTTCGGGGGCATATAAAAAAACTTTATCCCCTTGCACTACTGACCAATGCAATAAGACCTCGCCCAAACTCTGGCATGATGTCGTCACTTTAAAGCTCAAGCTTGAGGAAAACGTATGAAGTAATCTTTTAGGAGATCTTCAACCTTAGGTACCTGCTCTGGAATGGGCCGAACAACCCTGGTGATATTGAGGAAATGTCGATAGGTCATATTGTCAGAAAAATTATTTTTTCCCCAAGTGCCGCAGCCCATAGAAAGCGAAAACGGAAGACCATTTTCAAAACTACCGCCAGTAGCAATGGTATGCGCCTGATTCACAATCACTCTAGCCACTTTCAAATGCTCAGCCAAAGTTGCAGCGCGCTTTTCCATCACATCACCACTTATGGAGGTATGCAAGCCAACTGAATGACCATTGCCTTGGTAGTTGTAAACATTAGCTACTAAGTCTTGAGCTGCCTTGAAATCAGCAGCCTTCCATACCGTGAGAACGGGACTTAATTTCTCACCCGAGAATGGTGCAGATGGTCCAAAGCCATCTTCCTCTACCATCAAAAATTTGGCTTGTTTAGCTTTTGGATTTTGTAATTGTGCACGCTCTGTAATCACCGAAGGATACTGGGCTGTTAAAGTCGAAGTGAGTTTACCGTTCTGAAACATCACTTCCTCAAGACGCTTTTTATCTGCAGAATCGAGCATAACGCC
>CANISN010000221.1 GCA_947470165.1 Burkholderiaceae bacterium
GTGATGAATATGAATCCTCAAAAACCTTGGCTAAAAAACTATCTTGAGGGCGTACCTCATGAGATTGATCTGGCAGGCCACGTTTCTATTGTGGAGTTGCTAGAAGTATCTTTTGCTAAATACCCTCATCGTATTGCAATTGAATCTATGGGGTATTCAATTAGCTATCGTCAACTCGATATTCTCTCAAAAGATTTTGCTGCGTATCTCCAAACCTTGGGGCTTGATGCTGGCGCTCGTATAGCTATCATGTTTCCAAATGTGCCGCAATATTTAATCACTATGGTGGGTACTCTTCGTGCTGGCTTTACGGTAGTGAATATTAATCCACTGTATACAGCTCGTGAGTTAGAGTATCAATTGCATGATAGCGGTGCATCCGTTTTAGCTATTTTGGAAAACTTTGCACATGTATATCAAGAGATCGCTCATCAAGCACTCGTTAAAAAAGTGATCGTGAGTAGCTTGGGCGAATCCTTAGGTCCTAAGGGTGTTATCGTCAATCTTGTTGCGCGCCATATTAAAAAACTAGTTCCGAAGTGGCGTTTTCCTGCCATTAAATTGAATCAGGCTCTCAAAATTGGTTCGGGGCATGCCTTTACCAAGGTCAAGCTAGCGCAAGAAGGTATTGCTTTTTTGCAATATACCGGCGGTACTACAGGCGTCTCTAAGGGCGCTGTTTTATCGCACCGAAATATATTAGCCAACATCATACAAATTGAGTCTTGGCTGGAGCCTGCTCTGCAAAACAGAGAGCAGCAACTTGTTTTCCTCTGTGCTTTGCCAATGACGCATATATTTGCGCTGACAGCTTGCGCGCTATTGGGAATACGTAAGGGTAGTAAATTACTGCTGGTTGCTAATCCACGCGATATCACCGGGTTTATCAAGTTCCTCATCAAACACCCTGATATCAACATCTTTCCTGGTGTTAATACTTTATTTCATGCACTGATACACCGCCCTGAATTTAATATGGTCAAGCTGCCTAATCTCTTCGTAACTATTGGCGGTGGTATGGCCGTTCAAAAGAAAACTGCTGATCTCTGGCAAAAGCTCACGGGCGTACCGATTGCTCAAGGCTATGGTCTGTCTGAGACTTCACCAGTAGTTTGTGTCAATACGCCATTTATAAAAGAATTTACTGGCTCGATTGGAATGCCTGTTCCCAGCACTGACGTAGTGATACTGGATGATGATGGAGAAGAGCTTCCTTTTGGTATGCCGGGAGAAATTTGTATTAAAGGCCCGCAAGTCATGAGCGCATATTGGAATAGGTCAGAAGAGACAAATCAATTTTTTACGCCAGAAGGATATTTCAAGTCGGGTGATATTGGAACTATGAGCCCCGAGGGTTATGTGCAGATTGTTGACCGCAAGAAAGACATGATTGTGGTTGCTGGCTTTAAAGTATTTCCTAACGAGATTGAGGAGCTTATCTCTTCAATACCTGGAGTGAGAGAATGCGCTGTCATTGGATTTCCTCACCGCAAGCTAGGTGAGATCGTCAAGGCCTATATTGTCAAAGATAAGCTCGACTTAACAGAAGCGCAAGTCATTCAGTACTGCAAAGAGCAAATGAGCAGTTATAAGCGCCCTAGAAAAATTGCCTTTATCGATGAAATGCCAAAGTCTAATGTGGGAAAAATTCTGCGTCGCTACCTACGCGATTTATAAAAAATGAGAGACAGCCGTTAGTTAATTAGCTTCGCAACTCGAACAAGAGCTTGCTGCTTCAACAGGAGCAGGCTCATTGGTATAGCGGGCAATAAATGCATGCTTGCTCTTAAGCAGTGACTTGATCCAAACAAAGTGACCTGACCCAGGCGCAACATCAATAGAGTCACCTTTGAGATTCCACATGGCATCTAAGACCATATCTTGATTGCCCTCCGGCTCAATAATTTCTAGTTTGTCACCAATAGAAAAGCGATTTTTGACATCCACCTTTACACGACCTAGCGCCTCATCAATTTCTAGGGTTTCACCTACATAGAGACTTCTACCAGATAAAGAATGACCGCGCATATAGAGTTGATACTCTTTGTCGTGATGCCGCTCATAAAATCCATCGGTATAGCCACGATTCGCAAGACCTTCTAGATTGCCAATCAGAGACATATTCATAGGGCGACCAGCAACAGCATCATCAATAGCCGTGCGGTAAGCTTGGCAGGTGCGGGAAACGTAATAAGGCGATTTAGTACGACCTTCAATCTTGAAAGAGTCCACGCCCATCTTAGTTAATCGCTCAATATGTTCAATCGCGCGAAGATCTTTAGAGTTCATGATGTAGGTACCATGCTCATCTTCTTCCATGGGCATTAAATCATTGGGTCTCCTTGCTTCTTGCAAGAGAACCACGTCGCCACTGGTATTTTGTTGTCCAGGCTTGACCTTGTAATCCCAGCGACAGGCATTAGTACATGCCCCCTGATTGGAGTCTCGATGTGACATATAGCCAGATAGTAGGCAGCGGCCTGAGTAGGCAATACATAAAGCGCCATGCACAAAAACTTCTAATTCCATTTCTGGGCAGTCTTGACGAACTTCTTCGATTTCATCAAAAGAGAGTTCGCGTGACAAAATCACTCGGCTAATACCTACGGAGCGCCAAAATTTAGCAGAGGCACCATTTACTGTATTCGCTTGCACCGATAAATGAATTGGCATATCTGGCCAAGCTTCTCTAGCCATCATGATGAGACCAGGATCAGACATGATGATGGCATCAGGCTTTAATGCAATGACTGGGTCCATATCCTTAATATAGGTACGCGTCTTACCACCATGAGGAAGTAGATTGGAGACTAGAAAAAACTTCTTACCTAGAGCATGGGCAGTATCGATACCTTCTTTGAGCGTCTCCATTTTTCCGAAGTCGTTATTGCGTACTCGGAGGGAGTAGCGGGGTTGACCGGCATAAATCGCATCGGCACCAAAGTCAAAGGCAGTTCGCAGCATTGAGAGGCTGCCGGCTGGAGCGAGAAGTTCTGGAATCTTAGTCATGGCAGCATTTTAATACTTGCCCAGGTGATTTGCTCGCCACTAAATAAGTCAAATCTGTACTTCTTGAGCCCTAATTTTGGGTTTATATGGTTTACAGGCCATCATTCATCAACGATGGTGTTGCGTAATACCCCAATCGATTCAATTTCGATCTCGCAAATATCCCCTGCTTTCATAAAAACGGGAGGGGTTCTTGCATAGCCTACGCCAGCAGGTGTGCCAGTAATGACAACATCACCAGGCTCTAGGGTCATGCACTCCGATATCAGCACAATAGTCTCAGCAACGCCCCATAGAAAATCCTTGGTATTAGCGTTTTGCATTACTTTGCCATTTAAGCGAGATTGAATATTGAGACCATCGCACCCCAGAGGAAGTTCGTCTGGCGTTACCAGCCATGGACCAAATGCACCCGTTTGATCAAAGTTTTTACCGATCGTCCATTGATTTGTTTTGCGTTGGTAATCACGAATACTGCCGTCATTGAAAATACTGTAGCCAGCAACACAATCTAAAGCATTCTCTAGGGTAAGGTGTCGCGCCTGTTTACCAACA
>CANISN010000222.1 GCA_947470165.1 Burkholderiaceae bacterium
CTCATCAAACTCCGAAAACCACTGACGAAGGCTTATCACATTCCCGCTAGATCCCTCTATCAATACGATCGAACGCATCATAGGGAGGGAGGTTTGAGCTTCTGTGAGATCAGCTATTAACGATTGATCAACTAGCAGAAAATTACAATTAAACCGAAGAGCAATATTATGTATTTGAGCTAGCGTTGTACGTGGATTCTGAGGAACGATAACTACCCCTATCCTCTGGAGCGATAAAATTCCAATATAGGCAAGCGCGCTATTTGGACTCCAAATCATCACTCGATCACCAGTTTTCACTCCAATGGATTGCCAGCCCTTGGCCGCCCGACTGGAGAGCGATTGAACTTCTTTATAGCTTAGCGCATCTTTACCAAAAATGAGACAAGTTTTATCCTGATATCGTTCGACTGCGGCATCAAAAAAATCAGCTACACGCATTAGTGACTCAGCTTTATATTTTGTATATTAATCAGGCTGAATACCAGCATTCCTGACGATTGTTCCCCATTTAACAGTCTCATTTTTCTGAAAATCTGCTAACTCATTTGATGTGGAAACTGCAACCTCAGCGCCAATATCTAAAAAACGTTTTTTAATTTCTGGAGTCGTGAAGCTTTTATTCACATCAGCATTTAACTGTTTTTGTATAGCAAGTGATATTCCAGCTGGCGCATATAGTGCATACCAAGCATAAGCATCAAAACCAGGAGCCACAGTCTCATTGAGAGTCGGCACATCTGGCAGCACAGCAGAGCGCTGAATCCCAGTAGTTGCTAAGACCTTAACCTTCCCAGCTTGTATATACGGTAATATTGCAACGCCTTGCTCAACAATGAAATTGATCTGACCCCCTAAAAAATCAACCATTGCAGGAGAAATTCCCTTGTAGGGAACGTGGATCATATCTAAATTTGTCATCCGAGCAAGCATAACTGCATTGGTATGCTCCGTTGTACCATTGCCTGCAGAGCCAAAATTCAGCTTGCCTGGATTGTTGCGCGCATAACTTACAAATTCTTTTACATTATTAACAGGAATAGTTGAATTAATAACTAAATAGCTAGGCGTTTTTACCAACATCGAAATTGGCGTAAAGTCTCGGGCTGCATCATATTTCATCGTCTTATAAAGACTTTGGTTGACAGACATAATTCCGATCGAACCTAAAAACAATACATAGGGATCGCCTTTTTCTCGCGCAACCAATTCAGCACCTACCATTCCGCCAGCACCAGGTCGATTCTCAACAACCACAGGTTGACCCCAAAGAGTTTGCAAGCTATTCCCAACGGCGCGGCCAATCAGGTCAGCTGCACCGCCTGGTGGAAATGGCACAATGAGACGTACTGGCTTATTGGGATATTGATTCGCATTACCTGACTGAGCCCAAACTGCACTAAGAAGCAGTGATAGTGTCAATCCTAGGAATAATTGAGTTATTTTTTTCATGATGGTTGGAACGCCGGATAGAGGGTATTGTTTTCTAATGCCTCCCAATAAACTTTGACAGGCATTCCGATGAAGATATCTGCACTACTACAATTAAAGATATTACATAAAATCCGTACGCCCTCTAGCAACTCTACATAGGCGCAGATATAAGGTAATCGCTCTTCATGACCAGGCCAGGCAGAAAAGGTATTGGTCCATGAATAAACAACGCCATTACCTGAAACCTCTTTCCATACCGTATCCCGTTTACCGGTAAATAAACTTACGGGGCGCGGGAAAAATTGATACTTACCAGTCTTGGGGCATTGCTGTATCAATAATTTTTTCTCCTGGCATCCCTCCCAAAATGGGCCTGTATTCATATAGATATTAGGGCGTGGCATCGGGCGCGGGATCTTTATCACTTCTAGCTTTGGGCTACTTTGTGCTGATTTAGATGTTTTCATGATTTAAGCCTCCAAAATGAGTGCATTTGATACACCCCAGTTACGGCCATAAGGGATCATTCCGATGCCGGTAACTAAAGCGTTGCTGGGGTTTGCAATTTGACGTGCGCCACCCTCTTCAAACATTTGCCTTACTGCTTCTACAAAATTGGTACCACCACCTGCCAATCCTGCCTGGCCAGAAGATATTTGTCCGCCGCCCGTATTGAGAGGTAAGGTACCGTTATATGAAAAATCATTAGCAAGAATAAAGTCAGACGCACAGCCCCGCGCACAGAAGCCAACGCCCTCCATCACCAACATCAAGGCAATAAAGAAATCATCGTATGCCTGCAGCATTCTGACTTCTTTTACTGTCATACCAGCTTTGCTCAAGACCTCAGGTCCAACAACCTCAAAACCGGTATCTGTAATCTCCGCTGAGAAATCAGAACCCTTGTAATTGCTTATCTCCGAATACGCTACCGGAAACACTATCTTATCTAAACCCAGTCTTTTAGCATTTTTCTTGGTAGTGACCAATGTGCCATTTGCACCATCACAAACCATCACGCTATCGAGCATTCTTAAAGGATCAGAAATCACTTTAGAGTTTAAATAATCTTGCTCTGTTATGGGTTTACGTAATTTTTCATAGGCATTTTCATTTAACAAAGCATGATTGCGCTGCGTGACTGCCAGCTTTGCCAAGGCCTCATCTTTTAAGTTATATAAATGTCTATAGCGCTGGGTGAGTAAACCAAACACACCAACTGGACCTCTCAGGCCAATAGGGTATTGAAACTCATATCGTTGCGCCCCTTGCTCTGCGCCGCCACCCTTCATTGAAGACTGGGCATCCGCAGCAACCACAAAAACAGTTTCACAATAACCATCACGAATTGCAGAATGCGCTCTAGCAATATTAGCAATGGTCGATGCCCCGCCTAAACCAGTGACCTGATTCCAACGCGGAGTAATTCCGAGCATTTCTGCCATATATACAGAATAAAAAGGATTATTAGTTTCACTCATGGTTTCAGAAACAGCTAAGCCATCAATATCCTTTGGCTCCAGACCTGTCTTATTCAGAATTTGCTCAAATACTTCCGAGGCCAAATCATAAGCAGAGCGTCCAGTTTTAAAATCAATTTTTGTCTCGCCATAAGCAACAATGCCGATTTCTTTATTTCTATCCATCTCTACTCCGTTTTAATTTGACTCAATTTTTTTTAAGAAAACATGCTGCGGGCAATAATTTCTTTCATAATTTCATTTGAACCGCCGTAGATCCTACCAAGGCGGACATTCTGAAACATCTTGGCAATGGGGTAATCCAAGATATAGCCATTACCTCCATGCAACTGCAGACATGTATCAACTACCTCATAGGCCTTTTGGGTGATCCACCATTTCGCCATAGCGGATGTGGAGGTATCAAAGCTGCCATTGAGATAAGAAACAATGCAATGATCCAAAAATAACCGGGCTAATTTCGTCTCTGTGGCACATTCAGCCAGTTTGAAGCGAGTGTTTTGCAATTCAGATAATTTTTGTCCGAAAACAAGTCTGTTTTCTACATACTCAAGCGTAATTTCAATTGCCTTCTCCATTTGGGCTTGAAAATTAATCGCTATATAGAGTCTTTCTTGTGGCAATTGACCCATCATCTGATAAAAGCC
>CANISN010000223.1 GCA_947470165.1 Burkholderiaceae bacterium
GACATTGTTTGCCTCAACGCTGGAGCAGTGCTGTATGTGGCCGATGTGGCGCCAAGCATAGCTAGCGGTATTCAGATGGCACAAGCAGCCATTGCATCTGGCGCTGCCCGTCAAAAGCTAGATCAATTTGTAGCTGCAACCCAATATTAATTAAGATCTTCATGAGCGATATCCTCGATAAAATTGTTGCAACTAAAAAAATTGAGGTTGCCTCAGACTCAAAAAAAATCTCTTTAGGTAATCAGCGTGATCAGGCTGAAGAAAATAATCGTGATACGCTTTTAAAACCTCGGGGCTTTATTCAATCAATCCACCAGAAAATTACATCTGGTGATGCTGGTGTTATTGCCGAGATTAAGAAAGCTAGCCCCAGCAAAGGAGTCTTGCGAGAAAATTTTCAGCCTGCGCAGATTGCTCAGTCTTATGAAAAAAATGGTGCTGCCTGCCTGTCCGTTTTGACAGATAAAGATTATTTTCAGGGTGAGAATGCTTATCTTCAGGCAGTAAGAGCTGCTTGCGGCATTCCCGTGTTACGTAAGGACTTTACGATCGACCCTTATCAAATCTACGAGGCAAGAGCTATTGGCGCAGATGCCATTTTGCTTATCGTGGCTTGCTTAGATCTCAATCAAATGAAAGAATTAGAGACATGTGCACATGAGCTGGGTTTAGACGTCTTGGTCGAAGTACATAGCGCGCCTGAATTAGAGCAAGCGCTTGAATTAAAGACGCCATTACTCGGGATTAATAATCGCAATCTCAAAACTTTTGAAGTTACCCTCCAAGCAACCCTGTCATTACTATCGATGGTGCCGCCAGGAAAAACCCTTGTTACTGAATCGGGCATCATGACTCGTGCTGATGTGCAGCTCATGCGTGATCATCAGATTAATGCGTTTTTAGTAGGTGAGGCTTTTATGAGAGCAGATGATCCAGGGATAGCTCTCAGCGAGCTATTTAGCTAAGTACTTCTGGAAGACCTAAACAAGTCTAGGCTGTATTTAATTAAAGCGACTAGCAATACTGTACCAAGTACATCACCTAAAAACATCACAAAGAAGTGATGTAAGCTGCCAGTTTCATCAAGCCCTCTCACAGCAAACCACCACCGATGCAATCCTGCACTCAAGGCCTATTTTATAGATTGCTGCGAGTATGGTGGACTTTCAAAATACCGACAAGTTGCAGACAAGATAAGCGGATATATAATTGTTCACTGTAGGGCTAACAACACAAAACAAACAACATATCAAATGTCTACGATCAAATCCTCTTGTTACATTCGATTTTTAAATCTCATTAATGCTCTAGATCGCATGAATCCAGGCAAGAAGCTTGATTCGACTGAAGAAAGTCTGCTGGACAGAATCGTATTGAGCTTTCATGCCAAACAAGCCATTTTGGTTGGCGATCTTATTTCAATCTCAGAGTTAGGTTCCCAGGCCACCCTTCATGGGCGACTCAAGAACCTTAGCGCTATGGGTTATATCAAAATGGCAGCAAATGAAGATGGTCGTAAAAAAGAAGTAGTTCCGACCAAGATTGCTTTGAAGCGTTATGAAGAAATTTCTAAATGTCTAGAAAAGGCAGCCAAAGCGAGCTAATTCGACTTTTTTCAGATCTCTGCTGCCCGTATAGGTCTATACAAAAACAAGAAGCCCTTGGTCACCAAACCAAGGGCTTCATGTCATTTTGAGAATCAGGTTTAGACGTTGAACAAGAAGTTCAGTACATCACCATCTTTGACAACATACTCTTTACCTTCAGCACGCATCTTGCCAGCCTCTTTAGCACCAGACTCACCTTTAAATTGAACAAAGTCCTCAAAAGCAATTGTTTGTGCACGAATGAAGCCTCGCTCAAAATCGGTATGAATCACCCCTGCAGCTTGCGGAGCGGTGTCACCTTGATGGATGGTCCAAGCACGAACTTCTTTAACTCCTGCAGTGAAGTAAGTCTGTAGGCCCAATAACTTATAACCCGCACGAATCACGCGATCTAGGCCAGACTCCTCCATGCCCAAATCCGCTAAGAACTCTACCTTGTCAGCATCGTCCAAATCGGCGATTTCAGCCTCAATAGCAGCACAGACCGCCACTACAGGGGCACCTTCTTTGGCTGCATGCTCAATAACAGCATCTAAGTGGGGATTATTGCTAAACCCATCCTCTTTTACATTGGCGATATACATCGCTGGCTTTGCTGTGATTAAGCAAAGAGGCTTTAAGAGCAGATCTTCGTCTTCTGTGAGTTTCATGCTACGCACTGGTTGAGCTTGGTCGAGGTGCGCCTGTACTTTAGTCAACACAGCTACTAAAGCTGCAGCGTCTTTGTCATTACCTGATTTAGCCGCCTTACTGGAGCGCTGGAGGGTTTTTTCAACGGTTGTTAAGTCAGATAAGGCAAGCTCGGTATCGATTACCCCAATATCAGAGATTGGATCAATTTTTCCGGCTACGTGAATCACATTAGCATCTTCAAAACAACGGACCACATGGGTAATCGCGTCAGTTTCCCGAATATTTGCTAAAAATTGATTTCCTAGGCCCTCACCTTTGGAGGCCCCAGCCACCAAGCCAGCAATATCGACAAATTCGACAGCTGCGGGCAGGATGCGCTCAGGCTTAACAATCTCGGCCAAAGCGGCAAGACGGGAGTCAGGAACCTCAACTATGCCCACATTAGGCTCGATCGTGCAGAAAGGATAGTTTTCCGCCGCGATTCCAGCCTTGGTTAGCGCGTTAAAGAGGGTAGATTTGCCGACATTAGGCAGGCCGACGATGCCACATTTCAAAGACATGGGGGTATTGTAAAGGGCTGGTTTCGATATCATCGAGATATGTCAGAAGTTCACCAAAATACTCTCCTCAAATTGCCTAAAAATACCCCCCCAGTAAGAGTCGTCGATGTCGTCGTTGTGGGTGGGGGCATAGTGGGTAAGGCCTGTGCGCTAGGACTTGCGCAACTCGGACTTCAAACAATCCAAATTGCTCCGGACTTAGGTCAAGCTATTCCTACCCCTCAAGGCAATGAATGGGGTCAGCGGATTTACGCATTTTCACCCGGCACCCAAAAATTACTAGCTCATCTACAGATTTGGGATGCAATTGATCATAGCCGTATGCAGCCCGTCCGAGATATGAGAATTTTTGGCGATCGCGGAGAAAAACAAGATCAGCTTCATCTCTCTGCTTTTGAAGCAGGAACACCTCAGTTAGCCTGGATTGGTGAATCGAATGTGATTGAGCACACTCTAGATCAAGCCTCCCGCTTTCAAAATAAACTGGAGCGAATCAGTGACACAGTAAATTATATGCAGGTAGATTCTGATGGGGTTATCCTCCAGCTGAAAAACGGCTCTTCACTACAGGCTCGACTGGTCGTCGCTGCCGATGGTGCCAACTCCCCTATTCGCGCTGAGCTGAATATTTCAACTCAAGAAGAAAGCTACTCCCAAAGTGCCATAGTCGCTAATTGGATTTGTAACAATACTCACTTAGAAACTGCTTACCAATGGTTTTTACCAGGCGGTGATATTGCTGCAATGTTGCCATTGCCAA
>CANISN010000224.1 GCA_947470165.1 Burkholderiaceae bacterium
GCAGTTGCTGCGTCAAACCCGTTGGCGTGATCTTGATTACCTCATTGTCGATATGCCGCCAGGTACTGGTGATATTCAGTTAACGCTTGCACAAAAGGTGCCAGTTACGGGCGCGGTCATTGTGACTACCCCTCAAGACGTTGCCTTGCTTGATGCACGTAAGGGTTTAAAGATGTTTGAAAAAGTCGGCGTACCGATTGTGGGCATTATCGAAAACATGAGTACTTATGTATGCCCAAGTTGCGGCCATGAAGAGCATGTCTTTGGTACGGGTGGCGGACAGAAGATGTGTAAAGAGTATGGCGTTGATTTCTTAGGCGACTTACCCTTGAATTTATCGATTCGTGAGCATGCAGATGCGGGTCGCCCCACTGTAGTGGCTGATCCAGATGGTGCTATTAGCACTATTTATAAAACGATTGCTAGAAGAGTCGCTATTAAAGTAGCCAGCCTGTCAAAAGATATGAGCAGTAAATTTCCTAATATCGTGATTCAGAACACCTAAGGTCTTATGCGTTTTGCCGTACTCATGCGCAAGCAGTTTATCGATAACCCCTGGATTACTTTTCGGTGGGCGCCCCATGAGGTGTTGCCCGATTATGGGCAATTTACCAATGCCCCTATTTCAGGCGACAAGATCTCTGGTCAGTTTCTAGGGCGCGATGATCAGGGCGAGTCCTGGCTATTTACTGGGTATGAGTTAAATCTCTTTCCAGACGAAGCTGAAGGCTACTACCTCAACTTATCAGCAACCCTGCCTGCATGGTTTGTGATGTGGCGTCTTGAGGAGGATATCGAGAGATATATTGATGCTCAATCTATCGACTTGGCTAAATCAGAAACTACGTTTGCCATTCCCCATCGGATTAGTGTGAGTTATAACGAAGCAGGTCGTCTCTTAGATGGCGGCGAATCAGTCGATAGCATTCCGCTGACAGCAGAGCATGCAACCTGGTTGCAAGAGTTTGTCAACGAACACTATCGCCCCGAACCCAAAAAGCGTCATCGTCCTGAATCATTCAAGGGCGCAAATCGTCCAGCGGAGGACTAATGGCTGATGGATTTCTTAATCGTTGGTCTCGACGTAAGCTAGGCGAGAATCTTGAGCCTGAGAAAAAATCGGACGAGCAGACCAAACAAGAATTAGCCGCTAGCCCCGAAGCAAAGGAACCTTCTGCGGATACTCAGGATGCCCTCCCATCGATGACTCTAGATGATGTGGAGAAGATGGATCGCTTTGCACCTGACTTCTCAGCATTTATGAAGCCTGATATCGATCCGGCAGTTCAACAAGCTGCTATGAAGAAGATGTTTTCGGATCCACACTTCAACATCATGGATGGCTTAGATATTTATATTGATGATTACTCCAAGCCGGATCCCATTCCCTTGGAGATGCTCAAGCGCATGGTCCAGTCTGACATGCTCAATATCTTCCGCAAAGATAGCACTGAGGAATCTGAAGGCAGCAAGGTAGTCGCCAGCAATCTTCCAGAGCCAGTAGAGCAGGTTTTGCCTGCTCCCGGCCAGACTGATTTAACATCCACACAAACTCCTATTCAGGGGGTGGGGGATCAAGACCCCTTACCCGTGGATAAAAAAACCAGTTAAGAAGAAATCGATGAGTCAAAAATTAGTCTGTAATTGCAATGGAACTATGCCCTTGGATGCAAAGGCACTAGGTGTTCCTGTCCACACCTCTTTGTGTCGGCAGGAAATTGGTTCAGCCATGAAGGCCATGAATGGCAATGACTCTCTTGTGATTGCCTGCACTCAAGAGAGTGCCTTATTCACTGAATTAGCAGAGCAGTCCGAAAAGCCTTTAGTAGCACCCCTGCGCTTTATTAATATTCGCGAAGTGGCTGGTTGGACTCAAGAGGCCAAGACCTCTTCTGCAAAGATTGCTGCTTTACTTGCTTTGGCTGATATGCCCGAGGCTGAACCCGTACCAGTCGTTAATTACGAAAGTCAGGGACGCTTACTGATTGTTGGATCTGGCGCTCAAGCCTTGCCTTGGGCTGAAAAACTGAGTGACTCTCTTGATGTGTCAGTTCTGTGTACCGAGCCTGGTGCATTACCAATTGCCAGAAATTTTCCAGTCTATACAGGCGAAGTGACGAAGTTAGATGGCTATCTTGGCCACTTTACAGTTGACTGGAATTTACAAAACCCGATTGATCCGGAGATGTGTACTCGTTGCGGTGCTTGTGTAGAGGTGTGTCCAGAGGGTGCAATTGATGACTCCTTCCAGATCGACTTAAATAAATGTAAGTCCCATCGTGATTGCGTTACAGCCTGTGCTGGTATTGGTGCTATTAATTTTGACCGAGTCGAACGCCAGCGTAGCAGTGAGTTCGACTTGATTATGGATTTGCGTGCTGATCCACGCATGCGGATGAGTCAGACGCCGCAAGGCTATTTTGCGCCGGGCAAAGATCCGCTCGAGCAATCCTTAGTAGCAAATCAGTTACTTGGTTTAGTTGGTGAGTTTGAAAAGCCCAAATACTTTGCTTATAACGAGAAGGTCTGTGCCCATGGTCGTAATGGCAAAGTAGGGTGCAATGCCTGTATAGATGTTTGCTCTACCGGTGCCATCTCCTCTTTGTTTAAGAACGGTCAAGGTACTGTTGAAGTGAACCCCAATCTTTGTATGGGTTGTGGGGCTTGTTCGACAGTCTGCCCATCCGGGGCGATGCGCTATAACTATCCGAGTGTGCCGCATCAGGGCAAAGAAATTAAAACGCTGGCTACTGTATTTACTGCAGAGGGTGCTAAAGCCAAGCAATCCTCTGCTCCAGCTTTGTTATTACATACACTCAAGGTGGGAACTCAGGCTTTAGATTCTCTCGGGCGCTCAGCCCACTTAAGACCAAAACAATTTGAGGGGTTGCCATCTTTTTTACTGCCCTATGGGATTGAGCATATAGCCTCTACAGGCCTAGATTTATGGCTTGGTGCGCTCAGCTACGGATTTGGTGAAGTAGTTCTGCTGCTGACGGGGGATGAGGATCCGGCTTATCGTGCTGCCTTAGAGACGCAAATTGATTTAGGTAATGCGATTTTGGCTGTCTATGGATTTGATGCCAGACTGTCGCTGATACAGCTTGAGTCTGTCACTGATCTGCAGCCAGCCTCGATAGCGATGGGCAAACTTCGCCAACGCGGCGCTTTTTCAGCCATCTGCTCTCCTGCCAGTTTTGGTTTATCCAATCAAAAGCGCGAAACGATTGAAACGGTATTAGAGCATTTGCAAAAGCAAGCGAAAGCACCGCTGCCAGAAGCTGGGATTGCTTTACCTAAGTCATCCTTCTTGGGCGGTCTTAACATTAATAAGGATGCCTGCACGCTATGCATGTCATGTGTAGGCAGCTGCCCTGAAGGCGCTTTGCTCGACAATCTAGATGAGCCAAAACTCTCATTCATTGAGAAGCAGTGTGTTCAATGTGGCATTTGTGTTCAAACTTGCCCAGAGAAAGCCTTAGCTTTATCACCCCGCCTACTCACGGTTGAGCAGCGAAAGCAAAGAGTGGAGCTCAA
>CANISN010000225.1 GCA_947470165.1 Burkholderiaceae bacterium
AAGCCCTTGGTATGAGCTTGCCTTACTCATCTACGATGGCCAATGAAGATGCTGAGAAAGTAGCCAGCGCGCATGAATCAGCCTTAGTCTTAGTTGAAGCTATCAAAAATAATTTACGTCCACGCGATATCATCACTAAAAAGTCAATTGAGAACGCAGTCAGCGTGATCATGGCAGTTGGCGGATCTACCAATGCTGTTTTACATTACTTAGCGATCACTAGCGCTGCTGAGATCGATTGGACAATTGATGACTTCGAGCGTATCCGTAAGCGCGTTCCTGTCATTGCGGATATGAAACCCTCTGGGCAGTATTTAGCTACTGACCTGCATCAAGCTGGTGGCATTCCGCAAGTCATGAAGATTTTGCTAGACGGCGGACTCTTACATGGTGATTGCATGACGATTACCGGAAAAACTATCGCTGAGACTCTGAAAGATATCCCATCGACACCGCGCACTGATCAAAAAGTGATTCGTACTTTAGATAATCCACTATACAAGCAAGGTCATCTAGCCATCCTCAAAGGTAACATCTCCCCTGAGGGTTGCGTAGCTAAAATTACTGGTCTTAAGAACCCATCGATTACCGGCCCTGCCCGTGTATTTGATTCTGAGGATGATGCAATGGCTGCCATCATGGCCCAAAAGATCAAAGATGGCGACGTCATGGTCATACGTTATGAAGGCCCTAAAGGCGGCCCTGGTATGCGAGAGATGCTTGCCCCTACCTCGGCCCTCGTTGGTCAAGGCTTAGGCGAGACGGTAGGCCTCATTACTGATGGGCGCTTTTCTGGCGGCACATGGGGCATGGTGGTAGGGCACGTTGCTCCTGAGGCTTTTGTAGGTGGCGTGATTGCCCTCATTCATGAAGGCGACTCTGTCACGATCGATGCCCATAAGCTCCTCATTCAACTCAATGTGAGCGATGAAGAGATTGCTAAACGTCGTGCCGTATGGAAGCAACCAAAGCCACGTTATACCCGCGGCTTGTTGGCCAAGTACGCTTATCTAGCAAGTAGCGCAAGCAAAGGTGCAGTAACGGATCTGAACTTAGAGTAAAAGCAGTAAGCAATAAAAGTAAAGCCCCTAAGTCAGACCTAGGGGCTTTTTTAATACTCAAGACCAAAGAAATCTAAACAAGTAGTTAGTGCTTCATCGCACCACCTTGAGCGCCCATTGCATTCACAGGCATCTTTACCTCTACTTCACCAGCTTTAGCAAACTTAAGTTTGACCGGAACAGTCTCACCAGCAGTCAATGGTGCCTTAATATTGATGAACATTAAATGCATACCACCAGGCTTGAGTTCAACAGCACCACCTGCTGGCACCACCACCTCCTTGACTTGGCGCATTTTCATGACATTGCCTTCCATTGCCATTTCATGTAACTGCACTTCACCAGCAACTGGAGAGCTTGCAGAAATCAATTGATCTACAGCTCCTTTATTTTCGATCTTCATGAAACCGCCCGCCGCCATTTGACCTGGAACAGTAGAGCGGGTGTAAGCATTTTCAATTTGTACGCTTCCAACTTTCGCGCTTTGTGCCTGAGCCATACCAGCCAAACCAAAACCCACTGCTGAAATTAATAATGCTTTTAATAGAGTATTGCTTTTCATTGATACATCCTCCTAGTTAAATTCGTTTCCCGAAACAATCCCTGAGCTCTTATTCTGTCGATGCCCTACCAGCTCATTGTCTTGGTGCCGTCCCTAAATAAAGCGTCACCCGTAATTTTCGGGCCACCTAATTTCACTCCAGACAGGAGATCAAGCTCTGTGTAACCAGCCTGTTTCAAACAGATGGGACACATGATGACCAATGCTCCCCTAGAGATCGCTTCTGTCAATCCTTTTTGTTGCTCAGTAAATTGGGTAGATCCGGCCTTTACACCCAAGATCACAGCTTTATCATTTAAAAAAATGGTAAGGGGGTGCCCATTGTTAGAGTGGTGCATACCAAAATGAATTGCCATCGAGGCACGAGGCGGCTCGTCTGTAGATAAGTTAATAAATAATGGATCAGTAACGCCCGAGAACGCCAGTGATGCATTTACAAGTAGCAGTGCAATTACAAATGCTTTAAATAGTTTTTTTAACATCATATTTCCCCTCAAATTTCAGCAACTCAATTGCTGAATAAACGACTGAAAGCCGTAGTTCAAACAAAATTAAAGCTTAAGCAGGAGGTGCTGCTGAGGGAGGCGTGACCCAAACAGTGAGTGGCTTGGGTGATTGATAAAAAAGCTGGGGCAGTAAAGCGAGAGTTTGCGGTGCTTGAAATGTGAGGCTGGTATTAAATGCTGGAGTAATACTGTTTTGAGCAAGGCAGTAAGGGCATGGTTTAGCTGAGTCAGTTAATTCTGTCTTATCTTCAAGTTGAATATGAATCTGTGACTGAGAACCATCTGCCGAACAGATTTCCATGACAAAACCTTGACCATGCTTAGCAAGCGATACCGCTTGAGAGACTGCCGGTGCAAGCGCACTCATTGCGATTGCTAGAGCGGCAATCCAGTGAATGAGGCGGTTTTTATGGAAATTCATCACTAATGATTCTATCGGATTTTTATGTGGCAATAGAAAAAGGGGCTTACGCCCCTTTTAAATTAGATCAAACTGGCTTTTGACCAGCTAAGCTTTATACCGCAGCAACTTTTTTCTTACCAATCACCTTACCAATCAATGGCCAGAACAGCAATACTAAGGCCAATGTAGTGATCGCACCCACCAGGTAGTTAGAGAAGAAAATGTCTAAACTTCCCTGTGAGAACAACATGGATTGACGGAAAGAATCTTCTGCACGGTCGCCTAATACCAAGGCCAGTACCATTGGTGCCATTGGGTAGTCGAGTTTTTTGAAGACATAGCCTAGAACACCGAAGCCCATCATTAACCAAACGTCAAACATGGCATTGTGAACAGTGTATGCACCTACCGCACAAATCACAATAATGACTGGTGCAATGATAGAGAATGGAATTCTCAAAATAGAAGCAAACAGTGGCACGCAAGTTAACACAACAAACAAGCCAGCCAAGTTACCCAAATACATACTAGCGATCAAGCCCCAAACAAAGTCTGGCTTCTCAACGAAGAGTAATGGACCAGGTTGCAAGCCCCAGATTAAGAGACCACCAAGTAATACCGCTGCTGTTGGTGAACCTGGAATACCTAGAGACAACATTGGGAGAAGTGCTGCTGTACCTGCAGCATGGGCCGCAGTTTCTGGAGCAACAATACCTTCCATTTTGCCGGTACCAAACTGATCACCATCTTTAGATACGCGCTTAGCAACACCATATGCCATAAAGGAAGCTGGAGTAGCGCCGCCTGGAGTAATACCCATCCAGCAACCAATCAAACAGCTACGCAATGAAGTAGCCCAGTATCTTGGTAACAGCTTCCAAGTTTCCCAAACTACCTTAGCGCGAATCTTGGCAGCTGCGCCCTTGAATGCAAGACCCTCTTCCATCGATAGCAAGATCTCACCAATACCAAACAAACCAAT
>CANISN010000226.1 GCA_947470165.1 Burkholderiaceae bacterium
CTCACAAACTTTTCTTCAGCAGGTTTGTCATGAACAAACACAACATCTGCGTCACCACGTCGACCAATATCAAGCGCTTGACCAGTTCCAACAGCAACTACTTTGACATCAATACCAGTCTTCATTTTAAAGATCGGCAGCATGAAGCCAAAGAGTCCAGATTGTTCTGTGGAAGTAGTGGAAGACACTACGATACTTTTTTCTTGTGCAAAGGCAGGGCTGCTCAATAAGCTTAATGCTGTAAGAACTGATAGCAAAATACGATTGATCGGTGATTTCATGTGAGTTGGCCTCCTATAGGGATGTTCGGTTAAGATTTGTCATATTACAAAACATGAATATGCAAAAAATTACATATGAGAATTCAGATACGTCCAACCCTCGTTTTTGGTAGTAAGAATGCCAAAGACCAGGCAGTTGTCGATTTGGTGTGGCTTACTACTCTTTTAAAGGATATTGAGCAGGGCAAAACTTTGATGTCGGCCTGCAAGAAAATGGGCCTGTCTTATAGAAATGTTTGGCAAAAACTGAATGAAGTCGAGCAGGCCTTGGGATTTAAGCTCATCGATAGGGTAAGAGGACATGGGTCGCAGTTATCTGAATACGCTAAATACCTAATTCAATTTATCGATGATTTTGATCAAAAGACATTACGTTTGGGTCAGACTAGCCTCTCTCATTTAGAAGAAGGCTTTGCTCAATTTAGGGTAAAAGCAAAAAAACAGTGGCGACTTGCTAGTAGTAGCGATCCTGTCATCCAAAAAGCAGTCATTCATATTGGTGGCTTTGAATTAATTACTGCGGGATCAGGTGAGGCTTTAGAGCGCTTATTAAATTACGAGGTTGATATTGCTGGTTTTCATGTATCAGACCCTCAAAGCTCCCAAATCATTTCAAAGCGACTTCTAAAAGAAGGAATGCACATATCCCCAGTAATGAAGCGTATTCAAGGCTTAATGGTGGCAAAAGGCAATCCCCATAATATTCATTCGCCAAAAGATCTATTGCGTAGCAAGATTCGATTTATCAATCGGCAAAAAGGATCGGGGACTCGACTGCTATTGGATACGATTTTAGATAAAGAGGGGATTGATCCTCATACCATTAGAGGCTATCAGAATGAAGAATTTACGCACTCGGCAATCGCAATGTCTATTTTGGCGAAGAAGGCGGATGCGGGTATGGGTGTGAAAAGTGTTGCTATCGAGAATGGCTTAGACTTTATTCAATTAAAAGACGAAATCTTTTTCCTCGCCATGGGTGAAGAGTTGAGTAGTAATAAAGAGCTTGCTAAGCTTATTCGGAAAATTCGAACTCTGTCAGGTGAGACGCCTGGCTATAAATCAATTGGCCTTAAGAAGCAGACTGCTGGTTGGTTATAAACTATTCATTATGAAAAAAAGTCTTTGCCTATTGGGATTGCTGTTCTGGAACTCCTTGACTTCTTTTTCCCATGCACAGTCACTCACAGTCGCTGTAGCAAGTAATCTCAAACCAGCGTTTGAAGAGATCTTCAAGGGCTTCAAGCAGGCTCAGCCTCAAGCTGCCAGTATTCGGATTGTTTATGGCTCATCAGGCAATCTCGCTAGTCAGATGAAGCAGGGCGCACCATATGATTTATTCATCTCCGCAGACGAGTCCTATCCTTTACGATTAGTTGAGGCTGGTTTGACCCGTGATCGTGGGGTAGTTTATGCGGCTGGGCATTTGGCGCTCATTACGAACTCTGCTGCTAGTCTTAACTTAAGCTCAGACCCAGAGAGTATTAAAAACTTGCTGAGGAACTCAAAGAAAATCTCGATAGCCAATCCAGATTTAGCCCCTTATGGCCGAGCTTCTGTTCAATATTTTCAGTCAATGAAGTTGTGGGATGAAGTGCAAGGTAAATTGATATTTGCAGAAAATATTTCTATTGCGACTGTTTACGTGAGCACCGGAGCGCTCAAGGTCGGCATCACTGCCTTATCCCTAGCTAAGTCTTCTGAGTTGAGCTCAACGATTCAATATATTGTGCTGCCAGATGATTTATATGCGCCCATTCTGCAGCGTATGGTTCTCAAGCGGGATCCGCCACCTACTGCCGTTGCACTCTATGATTATCTTCAAGGTGCTGTTGCTAAGCAGATCTTGGTTAAAAACGGTTACTCTATTCCCCGCTAAGACTTAGCTATCTCCTTTTAAATCAATACTGCCGCCGGCAAAATTCAGACTTTATCCAGAACCTGGGACTGATTTAGAGCGCCCATTTATAAAGTGAGATAATTATTGAACATAACAATTAATAACTAATTGGTGCCCCATATGAACTTATCGCTTCGTCCCATAATTGTAGCTATCGCCTGCACTATTAGCTTGAGTACATTTGCTGAGCCTGGTGAGAAAATCTATAAAGAAGTCTGTGCATCCTGTCATGCTTCTGGGGTCTTGAATGCACCCAAGTTTGGTGACAAAGCAAAGTGGGCACCCTTAATTGCTGAGGGACAAGTTGTCTTGACTGCTCATGGCTATGTTGGTGTTAGAGGTATGCCTGCTAAAGGTGGAAATCCGAATCTCAGTATTGAGGGTTTTTCTGACGCGGTAGCTTACATGGTAAATAAAGCTGGCGGCAATTGGAAAACGCCTGATGCAAAAACACTTGCCGCTATCAATAAAGAAATTGAAGCGCGTAAAGCTGGCTTAAATCAGAAGAAATAATCTCAACAGCAAGCACGCATTACACTCCAATGAATCTTCAGCCGCATCAAATAGAGATCATTGGCTACTGCGCTGCGTTTCTGACGACGATTGCTTTTCTGCCACAAGCGATTCAGTCTTGGCGTACTCGGGACCTCTCGGGGATTTCAGTAGGGATGTACAGCCTATTTACTGTAGGTGTAGGTTTATGGCTCATCTACGGCCTCATTATTGAAAAGTGGCCCCTGATTGTGGCGAATGCATTGACCTTTGCCTTGGCTCTGAGCATTCTGGTGCTCAAACTTCGTGCCGGTAAGTCTCAATGACATTCTTACAAGGGATGTCATAATTAATTCAAACATCAACATCAAAATTCTAGACTTCAATTAGAAAGACTACTCATGAGTACCGCATATGTTATTAATCCACCGATTGTTCCTTCACTTCCTGTGGTGGGTGATACTCGTCGTTTTGCTGTCAATCGGATTTTTTGCGTCGGCCGTAACTATGCCGACCATGCCCGTGAGATGGGCCATGATCCTGATCGCGAGCCGCCATTCTTTTTTATGAAGCCAGCAAATTCAATCGTTGCTGATGGCAAAGATATGGCGTACCCTAGTCTTTCTAATGACGTTCATCACGAGATTGAGATGGTGGTTGCTATTGGTAAAGGTGGAGCTAATATTTCTGCTGATAAGGCGCTTGAGCACGTCTATGGTTACGGTGTCGGTCTAGATATGACTCGCCGCGATCTACAAGGCGAAGCAAAGAAGATGGGGCGTCCTTGGGATACCGGCAAAGCATTTGATCAATCGGCTCCTTGCGCCGC
>CANISN010000227.1 GCA_947470165.1 Burkholderiaceae bacterium
ACTGCAAATTGACGGATCGCCTCTATCTTTTCTGCATCAGATAAATCATCTCGACAGCTCGGGGCCGCTTTATAGGTACTCGCAATCTCAGAAATATATTCACCGTTATAGCCATTCTCTGGCCAAGATGTATCTCCTGGCTTCAAGCCATTTAAGCGTGCCTGAACGGAAAGCGCCAGATTGGCAATCTGCACACCAGCATCGTTGTAATAAAACTCGCGGTGTACTTTGATGCCCTGCGTTGCTAATAAATTAGCTAACGCATCCCCTAGCGCGGCTTGACGACCATGACCCACGTGCAAAGGACCAGTGGGATTGGCTGATACAAACTCAATCATGGCGCTAGATACGGGTGCATCTTTTGGAGTCAATTGACCAAACTGAGGGCCCGCAGTCAAAACCTCTTGAACCACACTAGTTTTAGCTGAATTGCTCAGGCGAAAGTTAATAAATCCAGGGCCCGCGATTTCGCAGGAGGCAATCAAATCACTATAACTGGGTTGTTGTTCTAAACGCTCAACTAGCGCTTGGGCTAATTCTCGAGGATTTAGCTTCCAGGCCTTGGAGAGTTGGAGAGCGATATTGCAAGCGATATCCCCATGGTCTGCCGCCTTAGGACGCTCCAAACGGGGCTGAGGAGACTCACCTAAACCCCGCTCCTCAGCCAAACCTTGAAGTGCAACGCCTAGCATTTTAATTAAACGATTTTTATTAGTTAACAACATAGATAAGTGAGTTTATCAGGTGGTAAGCTATTGAAATGATCTATCAATTTCGCTCCAAAGCTGGTCCGGACGTCATTATGTTGGCTGATCTGACACAACGAATCTTTGGTATTTTAGGTTGTCCATTAGAGCCCAGGGGTATTTTGACAATGGAGCAATTGCCACCACTCATTACCGCCTTAGAAACCGCCATCCTCAGAGACCTTGAGGAGCGATCTAAAAGTAACGCCACTTCACAAGAAAATACTGAAAAGCCGAGGCTAACAGACAGACTGGGGCAGCGTGCCTACCCCTTCTTAGAACTCATGAAACAGGCCAAGGCCAAAGATCAACCGGTGATGTGGGGGGTTTAAGCACTACCCCCTCCACGCAAATACATCTGACTTAGTCGATTGAGCTAGCTAACTGGCGACGAATGTCTTCAACTGGCTCCTTGCGGCGCTTGGCGAGATCCTCGATCTGATCCGCAGCAACCTTGCCAACGTTGAAATATTGAGCATCTGGATGAGCCAGATAAAAACCACTAACGCTAGAGGCTGGATTCATAGCCATTGACTCAGTTAGAGTCATGCCAATATCTTCAGATCCAATCACGCGCAATAGATCTTTTTTAACTTCGTGCGCAGGACAAGCGGGATATCCAGGAGCAGGACGAATACCCCGATACTCCTCATGAATCATTTGGTCATTTGTCAAAATCTCATCGGTTGCATAAGCCCAAAGGTCGGTACGAACACGATGGTGCATGAGCTCTGCAAATGCTTCGGCTAAACGATCTGCTAAGGATTGCAACATGATCGCGCTGTAGTCATCATGTTTCGCATGAAACTCCGCTACTTTCTTCTCAACGCCATGACCAGTGGTAACCGCAAAACAACCGAGATAATCTGCAATACCCAAATCTTTCGGCGCAACGTAATCTGCTAAGCAACGATTTGGTCGACGCACGCCATCGACTATCGGACGCTCAGCTTGTTGGCGTAAGTTATGCCAAACAAATAATGGATGTTCACGAGACTCGTCGCTATATAAGACGATGTCATCACCAACCGCATTAGCGGGATAAAAGGCTACCACTGCATCAGCCTGTAGCCATTGACCCTTAATGAGTTTGTCTAGTAGTGCCTGAGCGTCTTCAAAAACTTTGCTAGCCTCTACTCCCACTACTTCATCTTCAAGAATTTGTGGAAACTTGCCAGCCAAATCCCAAGTCTGGAAGAACGGTGTCCAGTCAATATATTTAGCAATATCACTTAATGCGAAATTCTTAAAGAGACGGCGGCCAATAAACTTCGGCTTCTCTGGAACATAGTTGGCCCAATCAATCAGCTCGCGATTCTTACGCGCAGCTTCTAATGAAATCGTTGGAGCCGATTTTTTATTCGCATGCTGTTCCCGAATGCGAACATAATCATCACGCAAATCTTGAATAAATTTCTTAGAACTCTCATCAGAAAGTAAGCTGGATGCTACTGATACTGAGCGAGAAGCGTCAGGTACGTAAACCACTGGACCATCGTAGTGTGGGGCAATCTTTACAGCTGTATGCACTCGGGAAGTTGTTGCGCCACCAATCATCAAGGGAATCTGACGCTCACGGAAGTAATCATCACGCTGCATTTCTTGTGCAACATAAGTCATCTCTTCAAGCGAGGGAGTAATCAAGCCGGATAAGCCTACGATATCTGCCTTTTCTGCTTTGGCACGTTTGAGGATTTCTGCGCAAGGAACCATTACACCCATATTGGCAACTTCGAAGTTATTACATTGCAACACTACAGTCACAATGTTTTTACCTATATCGTGGACATCACCCTTCACGGTAGCCATAACAATTTTGCCCTTGGCTTTTGCTTCGCCACCAGAAGCAATGTGGAGACGCTTCTCTTCTTCAATATAGGGAATCAAAATTGCCACGGCTTGCTTCATCACGCGCGCACTCTTCACCACCTGAGGCAAAAACATCTTGCCTTCGCCGAATAAGTCGCCAACGACATTCATGCCATCCATGAGAGGGCCTTCAATAACCTCAATTGGTCTACCGCCACCCCCCATTATTTGTGCACGTAATTCTTCAGTGTCCTCTTCAATAAAACTAGTAATACCATGTACTAAAGCATGGGTTAAGCGCTCGCGAACTAGCGATTCACGCCAAACTAAGTTTTCAACTTGCTTTGCACCGCCACCCTTAAATTGGTCGGCAATATCAAGTAAGCGCTCGGTCGGAGTCTTACCTTCTTTTTCTTTGAAGCGATTTAGCACGACATCTTCAACGCGTTCACGTAAGTCAGGATCCAGGTCTGCATAAACGCCGAGCTGACCTGCATTGACGATACCCATGTCCATACCAGCTTGAATGGCGTGATAGAGAAATACAGTATGAATAGCCTCACGCACACGATCATTACCGCGGAAAGAGAAGCTAACGTTCGATACGCCGCCACTCACCTTTGCACCTGGTAAATTTTCTTTAATCCAACGGGTAGCATTAATAAAATCAACCGCATAGTTGTCATGCTCTTCAATACCAGTAGCAATGGCAAAAATATTAGGATCAAAAATAATGTCTTCAGCGGGGAAGCCCAGCTCGTTGACTAAAATCTCATAGCAACGCTGACAGATTTCTGTCTTGCGTTGAAAAGTGTCCGCCTGTCCTGCTTCATCAAACGCCATCACTACAGTAGCTGCACCATAACGACGAATTAAACGGGCCTGTTTTCTAAAGGGATCTTCACCCTCTTTGAGAGAGATGGAGTTCACTATCGGCTTACCCTGA
>CANISN010000228.1 GCA_947470165.1 Burkholderiaceae bacterium
CACGATCACTCAATTGATTCCACCTTCATTAGTTTTGATCGTGCTGGCTGATCAATTAGGTAAGTCTGTTGGCGATATGTATGCCGGCGCTATTGGACCATCCATTATTCAAGTATCTCTTTTCTGTCTGTTCATCTTCTTTCTGTCGATCTTTAGACCACAGGATGTGCCAGCACTACCCCCGGAAGCTCGTCCAAAAATTGACTGGAAGTTACTCAAAAAAATCCTTTGGGGCATTGTTCCGTCGATTGCACTGATCTTCTTGGTTTTAGGAACGATTCTGATGGGTCTTGCAACACCTACAGAGGGTGGTGCAATGGGTTCAGTTGGCGCCTTGATTTTGGCGGCCATGAATAAGCGACTCCAAAAAACGCTCGTCTGGGAAGCCATGACATCCACCATGCGCATCAATGCCATGGTGATCTTCATTTTGATTGGCTCAACCGTATTTGGCCTAACCTTTAGAGGTGTAGATGGAGATCTATGGATTGAAGAGCTTCTCTCAGGACTTCCAGGTGGGCAAGTTGGCTTCTTAATTGCAGTGAACTTATTTGTATTCTTCTTAGCCTTCTTCTTGGATTACTTTGAGATCGCTTTCATCATCATTCCATTACTGGCGCCAGTTGCTGAAAAGCTCGGTATTGATCTCATTTGGTTCGGCGTGCTTTTAGGCGCCAATATGCAAACTTCATTTATGCATCCACCATTTGGATTTGCTTTGTTTTACCTTCGAGGGGTGGCACCAAAATCCCTCAAGAGCTCGGATATTTATTATGGAGCGCTCCCTTGGGTTGGCTTGCAACTCATCTTGGTGGCCATCATTATCTTTATTCCAGAAACTGTGACTTACTTTGTTGATAAACCAGCAGCCGTCTTTGATACTAGCGGTCCTTCCGTTGATCCATTGGCTGGAGTAGAACAAAATGAGATTAAGGTTGACTCTAGTTCGGATATTGAACGCCAATTAAGAGAAAATAAATAACAACCATCTTGAGATGGTGATCTAAGGGGTTTTATTAATGCAACAAAAATGGGGAATTCGAGGGATGGCGGTAGCGCCTCACTCACTGGCATCTGAATCAGCTTTAGCAGTACTGCGTGAAGGCGGCAATGCCTTGGAGGCCATGGTGGCAGCAGCAGCGACCATTGCCGTTGTTTACCCCCATATGAACTCCATTGGCGGCGACTCTTTCTGGGTGGTTCATTCACCCGGCAAAGCGATGGGTGGCATTGATGCCTGTGGCGCCGCTGCCGGTTTAGCAACTAAAAATTGGTATGCGGAACGAGGGATTACAAAGGCCATTCCTTTTCGGGGGGCGATTGCAGCCAATACTGTAGCTGGCACTATCTCTGGATGGGGAGCGGCTCACAAACTTTCTCAACAAGGACTGAGGGGCAAACTACCACTCTCACGCCTACTGGCCGATGCTATTCATTACGCTGAAGCTGGCGTACCAGTAACACATAGCCAATCGAGCTTGACCGAAAAAAAGAGGGCTGAGTTAAGTTCTATTCCTGGATTTGCACAAACATTTCTTGTGGACGGCCAAGCACCGCTAACGGGTAGTATCTTTAAGCAAGAGCGTCTTGCTAAGACCTTGCGTCAGATCTCCAAAAAAGGAACTGAAGATTATTATCGCGGTGATTTGGCTGAGCTGCTTGCCAAAGAACTCACAGAGATTGGGAGCCCCCTCAGACTTGGAGACCTGCATCGTCACCAGGCAAAACTAATTGATCCACTTGAACTCAAACATAGTATGGGTAATGTCTACAACATGACCCCACCTACTCAGGGCGTTGTATCTTTAATGATCATTGGAATATTAGATCAACTCAATCTCAAACGCTTCAAAGTCGATAGCACTGAATATGTACATCACTGCGTTGAAGCTACTAAACAAGCCTTCAAGGTAAGAGATCAGTATGTCACTGACCCCGCTTACATGACAAAGCATGCGCAATCTTTCTTAGATCCTACCTTCTTAAAGAAGTTAGCAAAGAATATTAATCCTGAAAAAGCTTTGCCTTGGGGTCAGGGCAAAGGACCGGCCGATACGATTTGGATGGGTGTAGTTGATGGCAATGGAAATTGTGTTTCCTTTATTCAGAGTATTTATCACGAGTTTGGTGCAGGTATTGTTTTGCCAAAATCAGGCGTGAACTGGCAGAACCGAGGTTGCAGCTTCTCACTGGATCCAAAAACACTCAATCACCTTGAGCCTTATCGCAAACCATTTCATACATTGAATCCAGCAATGGCTTTATTTAAAGATGGTCGGTCTATGGTCTTCGGCACGATGGGTGGTGATGGTCAACCCCAAACCCAATGCGCAGTATTTACCCGCACAGCGACTTACGGCTTAGATCCGCAAGATGCTATTAGTCGCCCACGCTGGTTGCTTGGTAGAACCTGGGGACAAACTAGCGACAGCTTAAAGCTGGAGTCCCGCTTTAGTCCTTGGGTTGCAAAAGAACTTCATGCCTTAGGTCACGAGGTAGAAATGCTAGATGCCTTTGACGAAACCGTGGGTCATGCGGGGTGCATTATTCGTGATCTCTCTGGCACTTTGCACGGTGGCTGGGATCCTCGCAGCGATGGTGCAGTTAGCGCGTTTTAGTAATAAACAACTTGGGTACGCGCAGATCCCAATAAATGGCAGCTGCGCGTAATCCAAAAATAGCAAGCATACAAAGCACTGATCCCTGTAGGGTGTACTCGGGAAAGAAATTCAGAATCAAAATATAGATACAACATCCCAAAGTGACAGGGATTGCGTAAAGCTCATGTGACATGAGCAAGGTTTTTCTACCCGCCAAAATATCGCGTAGTAAGCCACCACCAATAGCAGTGACAACACCTAAAATCACCGGGGCTACAGGCAATCCAAACTCCAAATTCCACGCTTTATCAACTCCCTGAATACCAAACAGTGCAGCGCCAAGACCATCGATGTAGAGCATCCAGCGATAAATCTGTGGTTGCGTGAAAAAAGACTCCGCTACGAAAGTCACTATGCACGCACCTAATGCAACCCAAATATAAATTTGGGTAATTGACCAAAATACCGGAACCTCCAAAATAATATCTCGCAAGCTGCCTCCCCCAATAGCGGTAATGACGCCTAGAACCAGGACCCCAAAGAGATCCACGCCACGATCGGCAATTGCCAATACGCCAGTGACTGCAAAAGCTACGGTAGCAACGATGCCAATCCAGAAATTAATTTGATCCATATACTGAGTCTAAATCACCGACATGAGTCGATCAGTAAAGTCCTGAATATACTGAGGGTTATAGACTTTAGGGAATCTCTTATGAAAAACCAGCTTTATAGTTTTTGGCGTAGCTCGGCAGCCTTTCGGGTGCGTATTGCCCTCAATTTAAAAGGTCTCGATTACGAGGTAATTCCTGTCCATCTAGTGAAAAATGGTGGCGAGCAAATATCTCCTGAATACACCAATAAAAATCCGAATCGCTTAGTACCTCTCTATAGTGATG
>CANISN010000229.1 GCA_947470165.1 Burkholderiaceae bacterium
GTCAGCCAGTGATTCGGGTTGCCGGTCTAAATCCTCATGCAGGTGAATCTGGTTACCTCGGGCGCGAAGAAATTGATGTGATTATTCCAGCTATCGAAGCAGCTAAAAACTTAGGCATTAAAGTGAGCGGACCTTATCCTGGTGACACCATATTTGATGCTAATTGCTTAGAGGCTGTTGATGCGTTTATTGCGATGTATCACGATCAAGGTTTAGCGCCATTCAAGTTTGTGAGTTTTGGGGGCGGAGTCAATGTCACTTTAGGCTTACCGATTATTCGGACCTCAGTAGATCATGGCACTGCGCTAGATATTGCTGGCAAAGGCGTTGCAGATTGTGGCAGCATGCTTGAAGCGTTAAGCTTAGCCTATCAATTGGTAGTAAATTCTAAAAATACAAATAGATGATGCATCATGCTCGTAAGAGATTTGGCCAAAATTTTTTGCAAGACTCAGGGGTCATCTATTCCATAGTTGCCTCAATTAATCCCAGTGCAAACATGCATGTGATTGAAATCGGTCCTGGCCTTGGTGCGCTCACTAGGCCTTTACTTAGTAATCTTGAACGCTTAGATCTTCTAGAGATTGACCGAGATTTAGTAGCCTATTGGAATCAAGAAAATCTCAAGGGTCTCAATATTATTGAGGGAGATGCACTCAAATTTGATTTCTTGGGATGGGCAACAGTTCGTCCAGCTAATAGTGGTTTATGTAAGGTGGTGGGCAACCTGCCTTACAACATCTCTTCACCATTACTCTTTCATCTCGTTTCTGCAGCCCATGTGATCGATGAGCAGGTATTTATGTTGCAGGCTGAAGTAGTGGAGCGTATGGTCTCTAAGGCGGGCGGCTCTGAATTCAGTAGACTATCCGTGATGTTGCAAGCGAGATATGATATGGAATTAGTTCTCGAGGTTCTACCTGAAGCATTTAATCCTCAGCCTAAAGTGAACTCAGCAGTAGTACGTATGATTCCTCGACGAGATTTTAGTTTGAGTAATACCCAGTGGCATGCCTTGGAAAAACTAGTGGCGGCAGCATTTTCTCAAAGAAGAAAAATGTTGCGTACCAACTTATCAATCTTTTCCGAACGACTAGCTTTATCTGAATCTGAATTGAAGGCGCGTGCTCAAGACATTCCAGTGGAGCGCTATATTGAATGGGCTAAGATCTTAGCCACATAAATTTCTAGATGAAATCGGCTACTAATACGCAGCCGGATCAATTACCCGCATCTCAGCTTCAATCCACTTTTCTACTTCTTGATGAAGTTGACCGCCTGTTTTTCCGGCAGAGGTAATGGCAGGACCAATTGAGAAGATTACCGTCCCCGGTTTTTTTAGAAAACTATTTTTTGGCCAGCAGCGACCCGCATTATGGGCTATAGGAATAACTAAGGCCTCAGTGGCGTTCGCTAGCCTGGCGCCACCTTTACTATAGGGCTTATAGGAGCCAGTCGGCATTCTAGTGCCTTCTGGAAACAACAAAATCCATTTACCTTCACTTAAACGTTTTTTGCCTTGACCTACTACTGAGAGAGCGGCGGTTTCTTTGCTATTACGGTTGATGTGAATCATCTTGAGCAAAGCTAAAGCCCAGCCAAAGAAGGGGATCCAAAGTAATTCACGTTTGAAGACAAAGCAGACCTGCTTTGGAAGCAGGGCGATATAGGCAATCGTTTCGTAAGCAGATTGATGTTTGCTGAGAACGACAACGGGCTGATCTAGCACAGCCGTCATATTTTCCATGCCGCGAATCTCGTAATGAATGCCGCAGAGAGGTTGTAATATCCAAATCACGACTTTATTCCAGAGGCCGATAAAGCGATATCGATCTTCAGGATTTAAGAATGGAAACACCAATATACAAAGTACGGACCAAATTGGCGTAAAGATGAGTAGAAACAGGGTAAAAAGGGCAGAGCGAATGAAAGTCATATTTGCCTTAAGCCTTGTCTTGTACGAGTGCCCTAGCAAATGCCATCAAATCCTCATGAATTAGCGTGCCCTCTGGAAGACCGCCTTTTTCAAGTGTTTTTCTACCCTTACCCGTTAATACTAAATGGGGGCTTGCACCAAGGGCTATTCCTGCTTGGAGGTCACGTAAAGAGTCACCAACAATCGGAACTCCCAGTAAAGGGGTGGTGCTTTGATGTTTCTTATAGCGAAGAGCAATTTCTTTCATCATCCCTGGCAAAGGCTTGCGGCAATCGCAAGCATTAGCATCGGTATGAGGGCAGAAGAAAACACTGTCAATATGACCACCCAATGGCTTTAGTAACTTATCCATCTTGCTATGCATTTCATGCAGATCATTGATATTAAAATACCCACGGGCTAAGCCCGATTGGTTGGTCGCTACTACGACTTGATAGCCTGCTTGATTAAGCAGTGCAATGGCTTCTAGACTCCCCGGTAGCGGAATCCACTCACTACTCGACTTTACATAATCATCTCGATCCTCATTGATCACGCCATCGCGATCAAGAATGATGAGTTTAGAAGAGCTTGTGCTCATGCTAGTTTGCCGAGGTCGGCAATGAGATTCATTTTCTGGTGAAGTTGTTGCAGAAGAGCCAGACGGTTATCGCGTAGCTCTGGATTCGGATCCATCACCATCACATCGGCAAAGAATTGGTCGATTGGAGTGCTGAGTGCTACCAGTGCTTTGAGAAGATCAACAAACTGACGCTTTTCATAGGCAGAGGTCAGTGCTGGGGTAATACTTTCCAGCACTTGATGTAATACAATTTCAGCTGGGACTTGTAGTAACTTGCTTGAGCAAGTCGCGGGAATGGCTGTAGCATTCTTTTTCAGGATATTGCTAATACGCTTATTGGCGGCGGCTAACTGCGCTGCTTCTGCTAAGGCATTGAATTCACGCAAGGCGGTTAAGCGATCGATTAAATCATTTAATTGAGTCGGAGACTGGCTTAATACGGCATCAATCTCTTCGGTAGTAAATGGTTTACCAGCAACTGATTGTTCGCGCAGGTAGGCACGTAGGCGATCAATGATGAAACCATAGATATCTTCAGCCTTTGCTTTTGCTTGAACCTCTTGCTGAGGAAATTGTTTGCGAGACAACTCAATTAAATCCGGTAAATTCAGGTTGAGATTTTTTTCTAACAAGAGTCGGCAGATACCAAGGGCATGACGACGCAGAGCATAAGGGTCTTTATCACCAGTAGGCGCAAGTCCAACTCCCCAGATACCAACGAGGGTTTCAATCTTATCTGCAATTGCTAAGATCGTACCAGTTTGAGTTTGTGGCAATGTATCACCAGCAAAACGGGGCATGTAGTGTTCGCTACAAGCAGAGGCTACTTCTTCATTTTCACCGTCATACCTTGCATAGTAACGACCCATGATGCCTTGAAGCTCTGGAAATTCTCCGACCATATCAGTCAATAGATCAGTTTTAGCAATTTCAGCAGCTCGACTAGCAAGAGTTTGATCTGCAGATAAGACTTTAGCAATGCCAATA
>CANISN010000230.1 GCA_947470165.1 Burkholderiaceae bacterium
AAGTCTTGAGTAAATGAATCGATGAAATACCAATAATGGCGGTTGCCAACTTCACCTTGAGTACGCCTGCATTGACATGTGATAACCACTCAGGCTGATCAGGGTGATTTTCTAGCTCCAAACGTGAAACAAAAGTTTCCCAACCACCAACGATCACCATGACTAGCAAGTTAGAGATCATCACTACATCAATCAAACCCAACACAATGAGCATGAGCGCGGTTTCTGTCATGTTTTTCTCTGACATCATGCTGATCAGGTGGGCCAACTCTAACCAAAACTGCCAAACATAAACGCCCTGAGCCACGATTAAGCCAATGTAGAGGGGTGCTTGCAACCAGCGGGACATAAAAATCCAGCGTGGTAATGGGCGTAATTTTTTATCTAGGTAAGTTTGCTTATCTTCGGTCATGGCCTCATTTTATCCATATTTATGAAATACCGATGACATCAGAACACCTAAGTACTGTAGGGCTTATCTTCCTGTGGGACGCCCTTACTAGGGAATAAGGAATCCGTGATTTCCTTATTCCCCTTCCAGGCCTACTGCTTTTGAAGAGCGATTACTTGTATTTGTGGCTAAACATGGGTCTATGTGCGGATTCTTTGCGCTTTGTATTTTTGAGTACTGCGCAATATGACAAAACCATGATGACTGCCAATGAAAGTCCATTGAAGTTATTTAATAGTTCCATTTGATTTCTCCTGATGTGATCTACATTAAATTCGGTTGCTTGCTCTTTTTTGTTGCTGCTGCTTATTACTTTTTTGTTTCTATGGGTTCAGAATAGGGTCCTGCTAGCTCACAAAATGAGCCTGTAGAAATGATGTTGTTTTTTGCTCTCACTTAGTCCTTGCTTAGCTCTTATTTAGCGCACCACTGGTAACTCATCCCACTGCGTGGTGTAGTTCGGTGACTTATTACTTGAGCGCATCTTCCAGTCCCGCTTCGTTTCTTTAGTGCCTGATACTGCCGTTCTGATAACGCCATTGCCAAAGCGATTGTTAATCGAATCCATTGCCTTCATGAGATGCGCTGACTTGCCTTTGACTTCTACGTCATCAAAGAGTGACTGTTGCACCGTTGGTTTATCTGCCAAGAGGTTGAACATCACCCCTGCTTTTTTATACTTAAAGCCTGATTGATAAATTTGCTGCAATCCTTTGAGTGCGGCACCTGTTAGCGTCAACGTGTTATCACTAGGATCGGTCAGTGGCATCGTGACGCTCTGGTGATGCTGCGGCTCAAATGGTTTATGTGGGTTAGTCTGAATAAAAATGGTGAGTGCGCCCGTGACTGACTTTTGGCTTCTGAGTTTTTCTGCACCTCTAGCCACATGGGTCGCAATCGATTCTGCTAATTGCTCCATAGCGCTGACAGGTTTACCAAAGCTACGTGAGGACACGATCTGCTGCTTAGCTGGTGCCACCTCTTCCAGTTCCAAGCAAGATACGCCGCGTAACTCATAACAAATTCGTTCCACTACTACGCCAAATTGTTGACGCATGGATTGTGGTGATATTTGTAGGAGATCAAACACGCTATTGACTTGTTGTGCCTTGAGCTTCTTATTAAGTTGCCGACCAATACCCCACACTTCAGCTACTGGCGTTTCAGTCATCCATTGATAGAGCTCTGCTTTGGGTATAGCGCTGCTATCGCATACGCCTGCAAACTGGGGATGTTTTTTGGCCAAGTGATTAGCGAGCTTAGCTAAGGTCTTGCTAGCACCAATACCAACACATACCGGTAAGCCAGTAGTATCTTTAATATCTTGTTTGATAGTTTGACCTAGGCTAGTTGGGTCAGCATACTGTTTGAGTACTGTCTCGATTCTAAGAAAACTCTCATCAATACTGTAGACCTCTAGATTGGGTGTGAACTTCTTTAAGACCTCAACAACCCTAGCACTCATATCACCATATAAGGTGTAGTTTGAGGAATAGGCTTGGATGCCATGTTGCTTAGCCAAGTCCTGCATCTGAAACCAGGGTGTACCCATCTTTACACCAAGCGCTTTTACTTCTGCGCTACGCGCGACTGCGCAACCATCATTATTAGAGAGCACTACCATAGGCGCATCTTCTAATTTAGGCGCAAATACACGCTCACAAGAAACATAGAAATTGTTCACATCTACGAGTGCGAAGAGTTGCTTAGCTTGGCCTACTTGGTTCATATTCACTTCCCGTTTCTGCTACTAGCGTGGCTGTACCTGCGCACTACTCCAACCACTACACCCCAGATTTGGAGTTGGCTGTTCTCATTAAAAGTAATCGGTTCGTAACTGGGGTTCTCGGGCTGAAGCTCAGTTTTGCCGCGCAATTGATAAAGGCGCTTAATGGTGTACTCATCATCGACTACGGCGACAACGATATCTTTGTGCTTTGGCTTGAGGGCTTTGTCGACCACCACCTTATCGCCATCACAAATACCAGCGCCCATCATGGAATCCCCTTTTACGGTGAACATGAAGGTGGCTGGCTTGTTTTGAATCAGGTAGCTATTAAGATCTAGCCCCTCCTCAGCATAATCGGCCGCCGGACTCGGAAATCCCGCTGAAATACGGTGGCTGAGAAGCTTGAACTCATAAGCGCTATGAACAGCTAAGGCTTTTGGAGCCTGGCTGAGGGTCGCTTTTAGGGGTCTTATCTGAGTCGTCATACTGATTAATATACTGTATATCCATACAGTATATGTAAAAACCTTAAAAATGACTCAATTTTTGTTGTTTTGCTACCTACCCCTACTTTTTCTAGTCATAAACCCCAAGTTCTTTAGCGGGTGAAGAATCACATAATGAGACTCGAAATGGGCATTAAGGCTCAGCATCTAATAAAAAATAGCAGTAGGAGACGAATGAAGACTTACAAAATCGCTTCGATTCCGGGTGACGGCATCGGTAAAGAAGTTATTCCTGAATGCGAGAAAGTATTAAACGCATTGAGTAAAAAGCACCCCCAAGTGGCTTTTGCGTTTGAGCACTTTGATTGGGGTGGTGACTACTACCGCAAACACGGCGTCATGATGCCTAGCGATGGCCTAGAACCCCTGCGCTCTAAGGATGCGATTTTGTTTGGCTCAGCTGGTGACCCAGATATTGCCGATCACATTACGCTGTGGGGTTTACGCCTCAAAATTTGCCAAGGTTTTGATCAATATGCCAATGTCAGGCCGACTCGCATTCTCCCTGGTATTGAAACTCCCTTGCGCAATTGCAAGCCTGGTCAACTCGATTGGGTCATTGTGCGTGAAAACTCCGAAGGTGAATACTCTGGTGTAGGCGGTAGAGCCCACCAAGGTCACCCAATTGAAGTGGCTTCAGATATGAGCATCATGACTCGTGTTGGCGTGGAGCGCGTGCAACGCTTTGCCTTTAAGTTAGCGCAGTCTCGCCCTCGCAAGCATCTCACAGTGATTACCAAATCTAATGCCCAACGCCACGGTATGGTGATGTGGGATGAGATCGCTAACATCGTTG
>CANISN010000231.1 GCA_947470165.1 Burkholderiaceae bacterium
CGTAAGGCTGAGATTGGCACCCTGCTTTCAGAATCTGCCGATAACTTTAAAGCCTATAGCGTTAAAGGACATCGTCATCTCCCTGAAATTATTCAGGGATTGAAGGCGATTGCTGGCCATGATCAGATTGGCCTGACATTTGTGCCGCATCTAACCCCTATGATTAGAGGTATTCATTCAACCTTATATGTGCGTTTGACAGAGGCTGGCTTGAATGTGGATTTTCAGAAGCTCTATGAAGAATTCTATAAAGGCGAACCTTTTGTAGACGTCATGCCTGCTGGCAGTCATCCAGAAACTCGCTCTGTACGGGGGAGTAATGGCTTACGGATTGCTATCCATCGTCCAGGTGATGGCGATACCTTAGTCATTTTGGTGGTTGAAGACAACTTAGTTAAGGGAGCTTCAGGCCAGGGTGTGCAGTGCATGAATTTGATGTTTGGGCTTGCTGAGACTACTGGATTGACGCAAATCGCTGTTTCCCCATAATGGGACTGCAAACTTAAGGGGGAAAGACCCTTCAGCAAGCTTGGCATTTAAAGCCTAAAATAAACCGTTGCCCTTTGAATTAGGAGTAAATCATGACCCAATTAGCTACGCAAGAAACTGTACAAGATTTAGCCGAGCCGCCAACCCCATTGGTATTTACCGATAGTGCTGCCGCAAAAGTGGCTGACTTGATTGCTGAAGAAGGCAATCCAGAGCTAAAACTACGCGTATTCGTTCAAGGCGGTGGTTGCTCTGGTTTTCAGTATGGCTTCACATTTGATGATGCTGTAAATGAAGATGACACACTCTTTGAAAAAAATGGCGTGACTTTATTAGTCGACTCAATGAGCTTCCAATATTTAGTTGGTGCTGAGATTGATTACAAAGAGGATATCAACGGATCACAGTTTGTGATTAAGAATCCAAATGCCCAAACTACTTGTGGTTGCGGATCTTCTTTCTCTGCCTAAAGAGAGAAAAAGTGTATTAAATTAAGTTGGATAGCAAGCGCCTAGAATTCTAGGGCCCTTCGCTCCAGTAACGGCTGGCAAATTTGCCGGCCGTTTTTCTTTATGGGCCCAAGCAAGCCAAGCAAAAGCAAGCCCTTCTACTAGCTGCGGATCAAGACCTAGCGTATCGCTTGTCACGATCTCTAAAGGTTTTTTAAATATCGCTTGCGTGCTCGCTTTAAATAAATTCATGAGTGCCGTATTGCGAGCTCCCCCACCACACACAATGACTGTTTTAGTTTGAGGAGCATGTCGCTCTAAGGCCGCTAGTACTGAGTATGCTGTCAAGTGAAGCAATGTGGCTTGAACATCTTCAGCATTGATGTTCTCGGGACCAATTTTTTTTGCTAACCATGCCAGATGAAAGTCATCACGCCCTGTACTTTTTGGCGGCGCTTTGGAAAAGAATGGGTCAGCCAACATTCTGGCCAGGAGTGATGGATTGAGTTCGCCTTGCGATGCCCAATTTCCATCTTCATCAAAGGCATGCCCTTGCTGATCTGTAATCCAGATATCCATCAGTATATTGCCAGGGCCACAATCAAATCCTTGAACTTCACCATTCTTTGGAAGTAGTGTGAGATTAGCAATACCGCCAAGATTAAGTACGGCAATCTCTTGATCGGAAGCAAACTGCTGCGCATGAAAAGCGGGTACTAATGGTGCGCCGTGACCTCCTGCAGCCAAATCACGACTTCTAAAGTCGGCAATGACATCGATACCAGTCAATTCTGCAAGTAGCGCAGGATTAAGGGTTTGATGCGTATAGGCAAGTGGGTGAGAAAGACCAGCCTGATGGCGAATAGTTTGCCCATGAGCGCCAATCGCGCTGATATCGGTAGCAAGTAGATTCGTCTGCTTGAGTAAGGTCTGAACAGCCTGTGCATATTCTATGGCTAGAGCATTTCCGGCTTGTTTCTCGCGATGGAGTTCATTTAATCCGGGAGTCTGAAGGTCTAGTAGCGCTGTACGTAGTTTGGGCGTAAAAGGGCTGCTTACAGCACTCAAGAGGCTTGTTGTGCCCTTAGAATCAATCTTGGCAAGCACGGCATCAATCCCATCAAGGCTTGTGCCAGACATTAGGCCAATATAGAGCGAATGAGGCTTATTCATGTGGTATCGGGACTTTGTTCTCAGGAATGCGACAATTATGCTTTAGCAATCTAATACTAATTTAACTGAATCAGCTCACCAAATCAGCATGCCAGCTAAACCAGAACAAAAATACCCACTGACTCCTGAAGTTTTTGCAGCCCTTGAGGTGACCAAAAGGGGTTGTGACGAGCTATTAATCGAGGCAGATTGGATTGCTAAGCTGGCCAAAAGCCAGGCTACCGGCATCCCTTTGCGGATTAAGTTAGGCTTAGACCCAACTGCACCAGATATTCATTTGGGCCATACGGTAGTGTTGAATAAATTACGTCAGTTGCAAGATTTGGGGCATACAGTCATTTTCTTGATCGGTGACTTTACTAGCATGATTGGCGATCCCTCTGGACGTAATGCAACACGTCCACCGCTGACTGCTGAAGAGATCGCTGTCAATGCTCAGACTTACTATCGTCAAGCGAGCATGGTTCTAGACCCAAGCAAAACAGAAGTACGTTACAACAGCGAGTGGTGCGACCCATTAGGTGCGCGCGGCATGATTCAGTTGGCGGCACGATATACCGTTGCACAAATGCTGGAGCGTGATGACTTTACAAAGCGCTATCGTAGTGGTGTGCCGATTTCAGTGCATGAGTTTTTATATCCCTTGATGCAGGGCTATGACTCCGTTGCCTTGAAGAGCGACCTAGAGCTCGGTGGTACTGATCAGAAATTTAATTTATTGGTTGGCCGTGAACTCCAACGTGAGTATGGGCAAGAGCCGCAATGTATTTTGACAATGCCGCTCCTCGTTGGTTTAGATGGCGTAGACAAGATGAGTAAGTCCAAGGGGAATTACATTGGTATCAGTGAGCCTGCAAGCGAGATGTTTGGTAAATTAATGAGTATCTCTGATGCCTTGATGTGGGATTACTTCACCTTACTGTCATTCCGCCCTATGGCTGAGATTGATTTAATGAAGCAAGAAGTGTCCGCTGGCCGAAATCCACGCGACTGCAAGGTACTACTCGGTCAAGAAATTGTGGCACGCTTTCATTCGCAAGCTGCTGCTGAAAAAGCTTTAGAAGACTTTAATCACCGCGCCAAAGGTGGTGTGCCAGATGACACTCCTGAAGTCAATATCTCGGGTGCACCTATAGGAATTGCTAACCTACTCAAGACTGCTGGATTGGCACCGACAACATCAGAAGCTATGCGTAACATCGAGCAAAACGGCGTGAAGATTGATGGCGTAACAGTTACTGATAAGCAATTGAAGGTTGAAACTGGCACTTACGTAGTGCAGGTAGGCAAACGTAAGTTTGCTAAGGTAATCCTGACTTAAGTCTTAGGACTCGATGGCGGAGTTACTTGGTGGTATTAGCCCAAAGTGC
>CANISN010000232.1 GCA_947470165.1 Burkholderiaceae bacterium
AGCCTACTTAGAAAAAGAATCTAAAGAGCCCCATGGCGCCCAATGGCAAGAATATCTATTAGGCTTTTCTGCGGATGCGTAGAGGTGAAAAGCCAGTCCATATCGTTGTGACTGAGCCAGTACGAGTTGAATCTCTTGATCTTGATGCCCAAGGCATTGCCCGCTTAACACCCAATGAAGACGAGCTTGCTCAAGGGCAGGGTGGTAAAGTGATTTTTATTCAAGGCGCGCTACCAACAGAATTGGTAACCTACGTTGTCACTCGAGATAAGGCCCGCTTTAGTAAGGCCAAGGTACTCGACATACTTAAGCCTGCCGTATTTAGAGCGCATCCACAGTGCAAGGCTTTTGGCATCTGTGGTGGTTGCACGATGCAGCATCTAGATGTTCGGGCGCAGGTGGCCATGAAGCAGCGCGTTCTAGAGGATGACCTCAAGCACATCGCCAAAGTTGTCCCTGAAGAAATTCTCCGCCCCATGGGTGGGCCAGCATGGGAGTATCGTCATCGTGCGCGTTTAAGTGCAGTTAATCGCTCTATTAAAAAAGGCACGGTTTTAATTGGCTTTCATGAGGGTAAAAGTGCTTATGTTGCGGATATGACTGCTTGTGAGATTTTGCCCAAGCACGTCTCTAATCTACTTCCAGAGTTGCGTCAGTTAGTCATGGGCTTATCCATAGTCGATCGCATGCCCCAAATTGAAGTTGCCGTAGGTGAACCCGAGGATCCAAATTCAGATGATCCTAGAAAAACAAAACCCGTAACCGCCTTGGTATTCCGAAATCTATTGCCCCTCACGTTGGCTGATGAACAGCTGCTCAGAGATTTTGCTGACGCGCATCAGGTTTGGATTTGGCTGCAACCCAAGGGTATCGAAACGGTTGCGCCGTTCTATCCACTAACCGGCAAGCTTTGCTACCGATTACCGGAGTTTGAGGTGGAGATGCCCTTTAAGCCGGCGGACTTTACGCAAGTCAATCACATGATGAATCGTACTTTGGTCAGTAGAGCGATTCGCCTCTTAGATGTTCAAGCAAGTGATCGTGTGCTTGATTTATTTTGCGGTATTGGTAATTTCACATTACCGCTAGCCAGAAGAGCAAGGACTGTCTTGGGTATTGAAGGATTAGAGAGTCTAACAACTCGGGCGAAAGAAAATGCCCTACACAATCAGTTGGTCGAGACGGTGAGCTTTATGCAAAGCAATTTATTTGAAGTCACACCAGAAACGATTGCCTCATGGGAAAAAGCGGAGCGCTGGTTGATGGATCCACCCCGTGAAGGGGCGATGGAGATATGCCAGTCATTGGCACAATTGCATCAGCAGGGCAGTGAGCTGCCACCAAAACGCATTGTTTACGTCTCCTGCAATCCAAAAACCTTAGCGAGAGATGCGGATATTTTGTGTCATCAAGCGGGCTATGTTCTCGCTAGTGCAGGCATTATCAATATGTTCCCCCACACCTCGCATGTGGAATCTATTGCAGTCTTTGATCTTGCTAGTAGTTAAGGATATAGAGTTGGAATGAAGGAATGCGAAAAGAGTAGAAGGGTTAGAGTGAGCAAGGAAAAGGGAAGACCGAAGAAATTTAAATTCTTTGTGCAACCAATTTGATGCCTAGAGCCCCGATAACCTTGCTGATGGTATCAAAACGGGGCTTAGCATTTGGTCTTAGCGCCTTATAAAGTGCCTCACGGGTAATGCCTGTAGTTTGGGCGATTTGCGCCATGCCTTTCGCTCTGGCAATATCTCCAAGAGCCTCCGCTAATAATGCATCATCACCTTCTTCTAGCACCTGGTTCAGGTATTCCGTAATCGCTTTATCGCTATTTAAATAGCGCGCCATATCAAAATTTGGCAGTGTATCGATCTTGGTTTTCTTTATCTCTTTAACGGCTTTCATGATTCCTCCAACTTTTTTAGCATTCTCTTAACTGCCTTAATGTCTGCTGTTTGGCTTGATTTATCTCCGCCACCTAACATCACAATAATGACTTTCCCTTGCTTTATGTAATACATTCGCCATCCAGGTCCAAAGTGCTCACGCATTTCACTTATTCCATCACCTACCGGCTCTATATCCCCCATGGTACCGTTCCGTACCTTTACTAGGCGTTTGGCTAGTCGGATTCTTGTCTTGAGATCGCGAATGCCGTCAAGCCAATCTTGGAATTCTGGTGTTTCTTTAACCGTGTACATACCTTAATTGTAATCGAACGAATACTAAATGCAAGATTTTTTCGAGAATGAGTGCTATCAAATCCCTAGGGCTTTAGGCAACATCAATCACGTAACTCGGAGAGCTATTAAACACGCATCAGTCTTTGATCGTGTGAGAAGTTAGCATATTAGGGCAAAGAAAAAGGCACCCGCAGGTGCCTTTTTCTATTGAAGCGGAGATGAATGCTTAGTCTCTGTCGCCGCCAACAATACCCAACAATGCGAGCAAATTGGTGAAGACGTTATAGACGTCAAGATAGATAGCTAAAGTAGCCATGACGTAGTTGGTTTCGCCACCGTTGATGATGCGCTGAACATCAACCAAGATAAAGGCAGAGAAAATTGCGATTGCCAAGACCATCACAGTCAACATGAGGGCAGGCAACTGCAACCAGATGTTAGCCAATGAGGCAACGATCAAGAGCAATACACCGACCATCAACCATTTACCCATGCCTGAAAAATCGCTTTTACTCACGGTAGCAATCGTTGCCATGACAGCAAAAATGGCACCAGTTCCACCAAAAGCCAACATGATCAATGTAGCGCCGTTGCTATAGCTGTTGAGGGTGTAACCCACTAAGCCGGACATCATGATGCCCATAAAGAAAGTAAACGCTAAGAGTAGTAGAACGCCAGCACCAGTGTCTTTGTTTTTCTCAATTGCCCAGAAAAAACCAAAAGCAATTGCCATAAAGACAATAAAACCTAGGAACGGGCTACCCGCCATGAAATTCAGGCCAAAAGCAACACCAAGCCATGCGCCAATGACAGTCGGCACCATTGTGAGTGCTAACAGGGCATAAGTATTGCGCAGTACGCGGTTGCGTATCTGGGGGGTGCTAATCGAGCCGGTTTGCCCAAAGCCGTAAGAGTTAAGATCGCTCATATTGACTCCTTCTTCATAGTAATTACAAGAGCCCTCAAGGGGCTGTTGACAGTAAGTATAGACAAAATGTTGAAATTTCAAGCCCCCCATGAAAAGGACTACAAATTGAAGGGTTATGCCCTGTAAATTCAATAGCTTAGCCCCTCTTGGATGAGGGTAAATATGGTCAGCCGAGGTATAATTTGGGGGTCGCTGAATTTGGAGCGCGCTTTAGGAGGCTGGGAAGAGGTATCCCTAGCCCAGTAATGCGCCATTTCAGCTTAAATCTTTGAAATCACTATTGGAGTTTTACATGGCTATTGAACGCACCCTTTCTATTATCAAACCTGATGCTGTAGCTAAAAACGTTATCGGTAAGATCTAT
>CANISN010000233.1 GCA_947470165.1 Burkholderiaceae bacterium
CAAGGAGCTTGCAGCGGGACCATCACAAATAGCGTCATATAGATCTACTTGTACAGCATCAAAATGATTGTGGTACTTATCTTTCTGAATAAAAGTCTTGGCATCGGTTTGCAAAGTCTCTAATCTGCGATCATCATTTGGCGTAAAAAACATACTCCGTGCAGAAACAATCACAGCGGGATTAAGCTCGACAGCAGTGATTTTTACCGCCGAGCAATAGCGATGAGTAAATTTTGTTAAAGCGCCAGTGCCTAATCCTAACTGAGCAACCCGCATACCAGGCTTTGTTTCCAAAAAAAGGAGCCAAGCCATCATCTGCTGGTTGTATTCCAAATAGATTTCGTCCGGATCCCGAATACGCATTGCACCCTGAATCAGCTCGCTACCAAAATGTAGATAGCGAATACCGCCACTCTCAGAAAATGTAACCGGCTCCATAGCTAATGAAGAATCCAACATGAATTACTTTGCCCAAACTCTAGCATTGCGGAACAGGCGCATCCAAGGACTTGCGCCATCGGGTGTGTCCAACCATGCTGGTGGAGCCCAACTCATCTGCACCGCTCTAAATACGCGCTCTGGATGAGGCATCATGACCGTAAAGCGACCGTCAGGCGTAGTGATGCCTGTTAATCCATCGGGCGACCCATTTGGATTCATTGGGTAAGTTTCCGTAGGGTTACCTTTGTGATCTACAAAACGGAGGGCTGTTAAACCCTGCTTCTGTAGCGCTTCTAAATTACCTTGCTGACTAAAGTTAGCAAAGCCTTCGCCGTGAGCAATAGCAATAGGTAAATGACTTCCTGTCATACCTTGCGTAAAGATTGAAGGTGAAGCTATCACTTCGGCCATGACTAGACGGGCTTCATACTGCTCAGACTGGTTGCGAGTAAATTTAGGCCAAGCTTGCGCACCAGGAATAATCCCCGCAAGATTGCTCATCATCTGGCAGCCATTGCAGACACCTAAGGCAAAACTATCTTGGCGATTAAAGAATGAGGCAAATTGGTCACGTAATTGAGTGTTAAATAGGATGGTCTTAGCCCAGCCCTCTCCTGCCCCTAATACATCTCCATAACTAAATCCACCACAAGCAACTAAACCACGAAAATCTGCTAACTTTGATTTACCTGAGAGCAAGTCAGACATATGTACGTCATAACTATCAAAGCCTGCCCAGTTCATGGCATAAGCCATCTCAACATGGGAGTTCACTCCCTGCTCACGCAAGATAGCTACTTTAGGGCGAGCATTCTGATTAATGAATGGTGCCGAGATATCGTCGGCAATATCAAAAGTGAGCTTAGGTGACATACCAGCATCAGCAACATCATCTAGTAGGGAAAACTCACTATCGGCGCACGCAGGATTATCACGCAGACGGGCAATTTGATAACTAGTATTGGCCCACATCTTTTGTAGTACTTCACGTGGCTCTGCAAAGATATTTTTGGCATCCCGCCAAATTTCAATACGACCATTGGTATTGGGCTTTGCAATCACATGACTATGGGCACTAAGGCTTACTTTTCGAAGTACTGCAAATACGGCATCCCGATCTGCTTTACGAATCTGAATAACCGCACCTAGCTCTTCATTGAACAAAGCACGCAAAGTTTGCTCATGCCGTCGACCAGAGACTTGGTCTGCCCAATTCTTGGCATCACCCCAATCAGCCTCTTGACCAACATCAACAGCAATCATATCGACATTTAGAGAGATGCCTGTATGGGAGGCAAAGGCTATCTCGGCGATACAGGCAAATAAACCCCCGTCTGAACGATCGTGATATGCCAGCAACTTATTATCCTTGCGCAACTCAATCATAGCGACTGCCAGGGCTTTGAGATCTTCCGGATGATCGACGTTTGGAGTCGATTTACCAGATTGATTGAGCACTTGAGCCAGAATACTACCGGCCATCCGATTCTTGCCGCGACCCAAATCAATCAAAATCAATTCGGTTTCTTGGACAATGCCGGATTCATCTTTGAGCTTAAGTAAAGGCGTGCTTGTTTTACGAACGTCTTGTACCGCTGCAAAAGCAGAAATAATCAATGACACAGGAGAAATCACTTTCTTGTCTTGCTTACCCTCTTGCCATGTAGTAGCCATCGATAAAGAATCTTTACCAACCGGAATAGAGATCCCGAGCGCTGGGCATAAATCCATACCAATTGCTTGCACTGAGTCATAAAGCTTTGCGTCTTCACCAGGCGCACCACAAGCAGCCATCCAGTTAGCAGACAATTTGACATCTTCAAGTCGACGAATATCAGCAGCGAGTAAATTAGTAATAGCTTCACCAACTGCCATTTTGGCGGCCGCTGGAGCATCAATAACCGCCAATGGCGTGCGCTCACCCATAGACATTACTTCGCCACGGTAATCCTTATAGTCCATCAAAGTGACCGCACAGTCAGCAACAGGAACCTGCCAAGGACCTACAAATTGATCACGGGCATTTAGACCGCCAATAGTTCTATCGCCAATCGTAATCAAGAAAGACTTACTAGCAACCGTTGGTTGCTGAAGAACCCATCCAATGCATTGGGATAAATTAACATCCGTTACATCAAGCTCTTCAAAGCTTTGTGCAACCCGCTGAACATCGCGATGCATACGTGGGGGTTTACCGAGTAACACCTCCATTGGCATATCAATCGGCATGGAGGCATCACTACCAGCCTCTACTTTGTTATCACTAAGTTTAAGTTGACGTTCAGTAGTTGCTTCTCCTACCACTGCAAAGGGACAGCGTTCACGCTCGCACAGTGCTTTGAATAAATCTAAATCCTTAGCTTCAATAGCGAGTACATAACGTTCTTGAGACTCGTTACACCAGATTTCAGCGGGGCTCATACCGCTCTCTTCAAGAGGTACATTGCGTAATTGAAATTGCGCACCTAAGCCAGCACCATCAGCAAGCTCTGGGAATGCATTAGATATTCCGCCAGCACCAACGTCATGGATAGAGACAATCGGGTTACTCTGACCCATAGCAATACAAGAATTGATTACCTCTTGCGCACGACGTTCCATCTCCGGATTACCGCGTTGTACTGAGTCGAAATCTAAATCAGCAGTATTGGTACCTGTTGCAACTGAACTACCAGTTGCACCGCCCATACCAATACGCATCCCTGGACCACCTAATTGAATAAATAAGTGCCCAGCTTTAATTTGCTTTTTAGCAGTATGGATGGAATCGATACTGCCGATTCCACCTGCAATCATGATTGGTTTGTGATACCCGCGACGCACACCCTCAAGGGTTTGCTCAAATACACGGAAATATCCCCCAAGAATTGGTCTACCAAATTCATTGTTAAAGGCAGCGCCACCCAATGGACCATCAATCATGATTTGGAGCGGTGTAGCAATACGCTCAGGTTTGCCATACTTCTCAGACTCCCATGGCAAATCCGTGCCAGGGATATTGAGGTTTGAAACCGAG
>CANISN010000234.1 GCA_947470165.1 Burkholderiaceae bacterium
GCCCTATTTGGGATCCTATGGCCCTAATGACCCGCCAAGACTTGCAGGGAACGACGCAGGATATGACCAATTCAATGCTGAGTTATCGGACTCTGTAGCGGTTCCCTTTTTATCGTTTTTGATTATTGAGCCAGATCCAGTCACCAAAAATGGGATTCCATCTGATATCGAGAAGCTAGTGAAAGCCAAGAAATATCCTGATGCAATCGATCTCATTAATCAGCAACTGAAGAAAACTCCGGCTAACGTGCAATTACGTTATGTCAAAGCACGCATGCTGATTGAAATGCGTCAGTGGGAGGTGGCCAAAAAGACATTGATTGAGATTACCCAGCAATTTCCGGAGCTACCCGAGCCTTATAACAACTTAGCTGCGCTTGCGGCTAATCAAGGTAGCTGGATTGAAGCAAGAGACTATCTTGAGCTTGCCCTCAAATTACGCCCTAGTTATACAGTGGCTTCAGCTAATTTAGGCGAAGTCTATATTCGTCTTGGTGCTCAAGCTTATGACAATGCAGCAAAAGATACTGCGATCAACCAACGCCAATACACCAATCGCGCAAAAACATTAATGGAGATACTGAAGCCACCTAAAAAGGCTGCTGCACCCACAATGAAATCTTCACCAGCCCCACAGGGCAACCCAGATCCCCTGAATTCAAAATAATTTCATTACCGTTTATATCTACTATTTCACCAGAAAGTTAATTCATCATGGCCAAAGTGTTACTCAAAACAAATAAGGGTGAGATCACCCTTACCCTAGATGCTGTTAAGGCACCCAAGACAGTTGTTAATTTTTTAGAGTACGTTAAAAATGGTCACTATGATGGTACGATTTTTCATCGTGTCATTGATAACTTCATGATTCAAGGCGGAGGAATGACTGCCGGCCTAAAAGAAAAAACTTCTGGCGCTCAAATTGAAAACGAAGCCAATAACGGCCTTAAGAATGAACGCGGCACGGTGGCCATGGCACGCACTAGCGATCCACACTCTGCAACAGCGCAATTTTTCATTAACGTAAATGACAACGATTTCTTGAACCACACTGCACCGAATTCACAAGGCTGGGGCTATGCTGTTTTTGGAAAAGTTACCGATGGGCTAGATGTCGTTGATGTGATCCGCAAAGTCAAAACAGGTAGCGCTGGCTTTCATCAAGACGTGCCTGCTGAAGATGTTGTCATCGATAAGGCTACTATCCTCGAGGAATGATTCTGCAATACGCGAGCGCGTTACTCATTTCCGATTTGCATCTCACACCGTCAATGCCATTGACGGCGCAAAGATTTATCGACTTTTGTGAAAAGGATGCTCCCAAGGTGGAGGCTGTTTTCATTTTGGGAGACCTATTTGAGTACTGGGTCGGTGATGATGCTAGCTTCCACTCGCCCTTTCAGCAAGAGGTGAAGCGCGCAATCGCAACCCTCTCCACTAAAGTGAAAACATATTATCTGCATGGCAATCGGGACTTTTTGATTGGGGCTCATTTTTTAAATAAGACCGGTATGACCCTACTGTCCGATCCCAGCAAGATCATGATCGCTGACAATGTCTATGTTTTATGCCATGGGGACTCTCTCTGCACCGCAGATATTGGCTATCAAGTCTTCCGTGGATGGGTGCGTAAAGCATGGCTTCAGAAGTTGTTTTTGAAAATGCCACTAAATTGGCGTCGTTCGATTGCAAATCATCTGCGTAGCAATAGTGGCATTCAATATCAGCGCTCAATTAAACCTAATGCTGATGGAGTTCGGGCTAAAACAGATGTCACTCTAGCAGCATGCGCTGCTGTATTGAGGGAGCAAGCTGGCAATCAATTGATTCATGGACATACGCATCTGCCCGCACATCATCAAGAAAACCTTGGGGATCAAGAATGGCAACGCTGGGTCTTATCTGACTGGGATCTAGATCACCCAGAAAGCGGGCGACCACGGGCAAGCGCTCTCATGATTGATCAAGATGGCGCGCGTTACGCCGATCTGATTAAAGCATAAGGACTTTAAATTAGCATTTAGAGTATTTGGACAGGCATTGCACCATCTGTGCAAAGATGCGAGGATTAGCGCACATCACTTCACCGCTTTGCAAGAAACCTTCTTCACCACGGTAATTGCCGATTAAGCCACCAGACTCGGTAATCAGTAAAGCACCTGCAGCCATATCCCATGGCTTAAGATCGCTCTCAAAGAATCCATCGTAACGACCAGCGGCAACATACGCTAAATCTAAAGAAGCTGCTCCAGGGCGACGAAGACCTGCGCATTGACGCGACATATCCGCAAAGATTTTTATATATTTTTCGAGATCTTGATCTTCGCGATAAGGAAAGCCTGTACCTAACAGGCAATTTGCTAGGCGATCTTGGGTAGCAACACGCAAGCGCCGACGATCTAAATACGCGCCCGCACCTCGTGTGGCTGTGAAGAGTTCATCTCGAGTTGGATCGTAAACTACTGCTTGTTGAATAACTCCACTAACAGACAATGCAATAGAAACCGCATATTGCGGAAAGCCATGAATGAAATTGGTAGTGCCATCCAAGGGATCGATAATCCACACATTTTCTGCATCGATATTTTGAGCGCCCGTTTCTTCGGCCAAAAAACCATGGGATGGGTAGGCGTCGCTAAGTGTTTCGATAATGGCCGCTTCGGCCTGTCTGTCCACCTCGGTTACAAAATCATTATGTTGTTTACGGTCAACCTGAAGACGCTCTAAATTGAGGGAGGCTCTATTTATGATGGTTCCGGCACGACGGGCAGCCTTCACGGCCACATTTAACATGGGATGCATAGTTTTGATGAACAAATTAAATAAGAACAAGCTCAGCAAATTGCAAAGTGCATGACAATAAGGAGCTAACACTCTGATTCTAAACGATTGCCATTTTGTACATCCAAGCTCCTAGAGATCACCTGACTTTATGAATACTGCTCAAGCCCAATTATTGCGCTGGGTTTTGGTTGAAACCAGCCACCCTGGAAATGTAGGTTCGGCAGCACGCGCACTCAAAACCATGGGCTTTGGAGATCTGCGCCTGATCCAACCGAAAATTCCTGGAGTCGCCAATACACCCGAGGCAATTGCTCTCGCTAGTGGTGCAGTCGATATTCTGGAAACCAGTCAAGAATCTCCCGCTCTGGAATCCGCCGTGAAAGACTGCTCCCTTGTTTTAGGCCTCACCAGTCGCGACCGTGAATTTGGGCCACCAGCATTAAATTGGCAAGATGCACGCCCTCTCATCAAAGCAGCAGTTATGGGTAAGCAACGGGTCGCACTTCTGTTCGGTCCCGAGCGAACCGGCCTAGATAACCATCATCTCTCACTGTGCACTCATAGGGTCTGGCTAGATGCCAATCCACTCTACCCCTCTTTAAACTTGGCGCAAGCCATCATGGTCTGCGCCTTTACCCTGAGAGAGACTTTGGGCAAAGAGTCTGAGCCCATA
>CANISN010000235.1 GCA_947470165.1 Burkholderiaceae bacterium
ATTTCGCCCGTGAGCATAATGCTCGCGTTATTGTCCGTGGCTTGCGAGCGGTATCTGATTTTGAATATGAGTTTCAGATGGCGGGTATGAACCGCTATTTATTACCCGATGTGGAAACTTTATTTCTGACGCCATCCGATCAATATCAATTTATCTCAGGAACTTTTGTTCGTGAGATTGCCTCGATGGGCGGGGATGTTAGTAAGTTTGTTTTCCCATCCGTAGAAAAGTGGTTAGTAGAAAAGATTGCTGCCACCAATCAAAATAAAGAGTAAGGCTGGCAGAGAAACAATATGGCATTAATGATTACGGATGAATGCATAAACTGTGATGTGTGTGAGCCTGAATGCCCGAATGATGCGATTTATATGGGTCTGGAGATCTATGAGATTGACCCTAATAAATGTACTGAATGTGTGGGTCATTACGATGCACCGCAGTGCCAGCAGGTATGCCCAGTAGACTGTATACCAATGAACCCTGCATTTTCAGAAAATCAAACGCAGCTCATGGCGAAGTATCAAGCCTTAACTGCTGCCAAAAAAGCATTGGCTAAATAAAGATACAGTTTTAGAAATTAAGCCGTAGCTAATTTGTTTTGGAATGTAATTCCAACATAGCTGCTTGAGTATCGCCCTTCAGAAACAGGGCTAGAATTTTTAAGCCATCATCAATGCTGGCATCAATTTGTTTTTGCTCTAATTGCAAAGGCCTTCTCAATACATAGTCAGCTACATCCATCACTCGCGCGCCTTCTGCAGCAAGGTCACGCGGATGACCGATGCCCAAGCGCAGGCGCCAGTATTCGGGGGTATTAAGGTGGGCTTGGATATCCTTCAAGCCGTTATGGCCGCCAGTACCGCCACCTAGTTTGATACGTGCCGAGCCGGGCTTGAGATCAAGCTCATCTTGAACAACCAGTACATCTGCAGGTGTAATTTTGTGAAAGCGACAGAGTGCGCTAACGGCCTGACCACTAAGGTTCATGTAAGTGCTCGGCTTGAGGAGAAAGAGGTCATCACCATCCCACTGAGCTTTCGCTACTTTGCCATGAAAGCGTTTTTCGGTTTCAAAGCGGGTATTTAATTGTTTGGCTAGGGCGTCAACAAACCAGAAGCCAGCATTGTGCCGATCTTCTTTATGTTCATCGCCCGGGTTGCCGAGGCCAACAATTAATTTAGTCATGATGAGTGTTCAAGGATAAAAGCATTTCTGCAAAAAAGAAAACCCGCTGTTAAGCGGGCCTTCTCCGTCGCAAAGATCAGGCTTGAATAATTAAGCTTTATCTTTTGGAGCAGGCTCAGCAGCAGGAGCCGCAGCTGCTGCTGCGGGAGCAGCTTCAGTATCGGCAGATTTCACTGCTGGGATACGTGCGTTAGCTAATACTGGGTTTTCTTGCTCAATATGCAATACCAAGGAAACACCTTTTGGCAATGTAAGATCTTTAGCATGAATACCATGACCAACTTCAATCTTGCTCAAGTCCACGTCAATAAACTCTGGTAAGTCTGCTGGCAAGCAAGATATTTCCAATTCAGTATAGATATGGCTAACTACAGCGCCTTGCAACTTCACAGCAGTTGAAGATTCTGCATTAACGAAGTGCAAAGGAACGCGCATATGAACTTTCTCAGTTGCAGAAACTCGCTGGAAGTCGATGTGCAAAACCAAAGGCTTAAATGGATGCATCTGATAATCGCGTAACAACACTTTTTGTGCTTTGCCGCCGATTTCGAGATCAAGGATGGATGAGTGGAATGCTTCCTTACGGAGAGCATGAAACAGTGCGTTGTGATCCAACTCAATTACCGTTGCGGAGTCTTTACCGCCATAGATAATGCCCGGAGTTTTACCGGAGTTGCGCAGACGGCGGCTCGCACCCGTTCCCTGTACGCTTCTTTCAAAGGCTACTACTTTCATATCGAATTCCTAAAATTAAAGGTTAATTTCTGTTCGCGACCAAACAGAAAAGCCTTTGATTATATCGTGGGAATGGCAGTTTTTGCCTAGAAAAGCCTCAAAACTAGCAAAAATAGGGTCAGAAACGCTATTTTTACCTTATTCAGCAAACATCGACATGACTGAATCACCCTTGCTAATGCGGGAAAGGGTCTCAGCCAGAATGGGAGCAACGCTTAATTGGCGGATTTTGGCTATTTTTAACGCCTCTGAGGTCAACGGAATAGTATCGGTAACCACAAGCTCGTCTAATTCAGAAGCAGCGATGCGGGCTACGGCACCACCAGAGAGAACGGCATGGGTACAGTAGGCAGTGACACCTTGAGCGCCACGTTCTTTGAGAGCCTCGGCAGCTTTACAGAGAGTTCCGCCAGTATCAATAATGTCATCCATGATCACGCAGTGCCGACCCTCTACTTCGCCAATCAGATGCATTACTTCTGATACGTTTGCTTTTGGGCGGCGTTTATCAATAATCGCCAAATCTGTACCCAGTTGCTTTGCCATTGCACGGGCACGAACGACACCGCCGATATCCGGTGAAACAATGATGAGGTCTTTTTGGGTCTTCTGAGCTTGGAGGTCAGCGAGTAATACCGGGGATGAGTAGATATTGTCTACCGGAATATCAAAAAACCCCTGAATTTGGTCAGCATGCAGATCCATAGTTAAAACACGCTCAATGCCGGCAACGGATTGGAGCATGTTTGCCACGATTCTGGCGGAGATAGCAACCCGCGCCGAGCGTGGGCGACGATCTTGTCTAGCGTAACCAAAGTAGGGTATCACTGCGGTTATACGGCTTGCCGATGCTCGTTTTAGAGCATCAATCATGATCATTAGCTCCATCAAACTGTCGTTGGTTGGGGCACAGGTAGATTGGATTACTACGACATTTTTACCGCGAACATTTTCTTGGATTTCTACCTGGATTTCGCCATCGGAGAATCGACCTACAAAAGCTTTTCCCATCGGGAGATTGAGCTCTTTGGCTACTGCGTGAGCTAAAACCGGATTTGCATTGCCTGTGAAAAGAGTCAGCAAGTCATTATTCATTGGGGCGGACATAGGTGGCTTTGTAATTTTGGTAGAGGTCGAATGGATGTCTTATGGTCGTATCTACAGTAGTTGGCAGGGGAAGAAGGATTCGAACCTTCGCATGCTGGAATCAAAATCCAGTGCCTTAACCAGCTTGGCGATTCCCCTACAGCTTAATCTGAAGAAATCAAATTGTAAGCGGGATTTTTATTTAACCCTCGAACAATTCGACCTATCCATCCTTTTGGAAGATTTTGCAGAAGATTTTTCAGATTTTCAGTATCAGTCTTAGGGTCTAGGGCAGCAAATACGCTACTTCCAGAGCCAGACATGCAGGGCGCCGAGTGCGGCACTGCCTTATAAATCCAATCTAATGCTTGCTTCACTTCAGGACAATTCCGCACCGCTACTGCCTGACAATCATTTGACTGAAATGACATTGGCGACGCAAGAAAGC
>CANISN010000236.1 GCA_947470165.1 Burkholderiaceae bacterium
AGAAGGTAATTAACCAGTCAAGGCTTGGCTACGTAAATACTCTTCGTAAGTACCAGAATAGTCGGCGATGCTTCCATCCATCTTGACCTCAAGGATACGATTAGCCAAAGCAGATACGAACTCACGATCGTGAGAAACAAAAATTAAAGTACCTTCGTATTTTTCAAGAGCTATTTGCAAACTCTCAATCGATTCCATATCCATATGGTTAGTTGGCTCATCCATGGCAAGCACGTTGTGCTTTTGAAGCATCAACTTACCCCAAATCATGCGACCTTTCTCGCCACCAGAGAGAACTTTCACGGACTTACCTATATCGTCTCCAGAAAACAAGAGGCGACCTAAGGTGCCACGAATGACTTGATCGTCATCGCCAGTATTACGCCATTCATTCATCCAGTCCATCAAGATTTCATCTTTAGCAAAGAGCTCAGTGTTGTCCTGTGGCATGACGCCTACGTTCGCATTTTCTGCCCACTTCACATCACCACTATCAGCCTGAAGACCGCTAAAGCGCTTACTCAGAATTGTTTTTAATAGGGTAGTTTTACCAGCACCATTTTGACCAATAATTGCGATCTTTTCACCAGCACGAATGCCAATCTTAAAGTTCTTAAAAATAGGACGATCATAGGCTTTGGAGAGTGCATTGCACTCCACTGCCATATTGTGTAGCTTTTTCTCGGACTCAAAACGAATAAATGGATTTTGACGTGAAGATGGTTTTATCTCCGTGATCTCAATTTTCTCTAATTGTCTTTGACGTGATGTAGCTTGACGTGCCTTAGAAGCATTTGCAGAAAAGCGACTAACGAAGGCCTGTAGTTCAGCAATCTTTTCCTTGGCCTTATCGTTTGAGCTTAATTGTTGAGCGCGAGCCTGAACAGAAGCCAACATATAAGAGTCGTAATTACCGGGATAGACCTTCAGAGTTCCGAAGTCCATATCAGCCATATGCGTACACACTTCATTTAAGAAGTGGCGATCATGAGAAATAATCACAATCGTACTTTTGATCTCATTCAGAATATCTTCAAGCCAATGAATCGAGTGAATATCTAAGTTATTGGTTGGCTCATCGAGCAACAACACATCGGGATCGGAGAATAAAGCTTGCGCCAGAAGGACACGCAGTTTCCAACCTGGGGCCACATTGCTCATCGGGCCATTATGTTGCTCAATTGGAATACCAATTCCCAATAACAACTCCCCTGCTTTAGCTTCTGCTGTATAGCCGCCGTATTCGGCATAACTACCCTCAAGCTCTGCAGCCTTCATGTAATCTTCATCGGTTGCATCTAGATTGGCATAAATGGCATCGCGCTCAGCAGCAGCCTTCCACATTTCTTCGTGACCCATCATCACTACATCGAGAACGCGCTGATCTTCGTAGGCAAATTGATCTTGGCGTAACTTTCCTAAACGAATGCCGGGGTCTAGGCTCACATTTCCGCTACTAGGCTCTAACTCTCCACCCAAGATTTTCATGAAAGTAGATTTACCGCAACCATTGGCGCCGATTAAGCCATAGCGGTTACCGCCGCCAAATTTAACGGAAATGTTTTCAAACAGGGGCTTTGCCCCAAACTGCATGGTGATATTAGATGCGGACAGCACGGATGTATTCTTACTTTCTGTTAGGTCAATTCGAGGATGCAGATGCAGGTTTTACAGCAAAGAGCATTATTTTAACGGCTAGCGACTAAAAAAGCCGTAAATCAGACTTTCAGCTTAAATGGCGTGAAATTAGTATCGGTATCGTAGTGATCTTGGTTTTCTTTGCGCTTCAAGAAACCGACCGCCCAGTAGGTTAAGGGGGTTGCCAGAACCTCCCAAGCTGTTTTCAGTAAATATTGCGATGCTGCCACGGCAAGGACCTCATTGAGGGGCCAAATACCGTAAAAAGCCAACAGATAAAATAGGGAGGAGTCGACTAACTCTCCAGTAGCGGTAGATCCAATTGTGCGCATCCATAGAAATCGTCCACTAGTCAAAATCTTCATTTTGGCTAGGGTGTAGCTATTCACGAAGCTTCCACTCCAGAAGGCAATCATGGAGGCTAACGCAATGCGCCAGGAATTGCCAAACACCGTCTCCATTCCCTGCTGATAATTGGCCATATAGGATCCGGGAGCAACTGGCAAGGCGATCACGATTTGCGCCATGATGGCAGCAAAGGCAAGGGCTGCGAAACCAGCCCAAACAGCTCGTCGATCGTAGGCATAGCCATAGACCTCGGTCAAGATATCGCCAAAAAAATAGGCTATCGGGAAGAATAGAATTCCAGCCCCAAAGGTAACATTGCCAAAATAAGGCAAATTCAGTTCTGCCGCCTTACCTGCGCCAATAAAATTAGAGCACAGTAAAACAACGACAAATGATGCCAATATCAAGTCGTAATAACGATGCTGACGTTTAGGTGAGTCCATGATTATGGAAAAAAATGGATAATAGAAACAAGAATATCTGCATTCCTGAAAATTTACAGCAAGCATATTAAAAAACCTAAATAGGATAATTAAGAACCATGAGCAAAGCCAGTTTTAATTGGGCAGACCCCCTACTTCTCGATACACAGTTAAGTGAAGAGGAACGTATGGTGCGCGACGCTGCTGCCGAATATGCTCAAGGTCGTCTAATGCCGCGTATCCATGACGCGTTTCGCAATGAGACCACCGACCCAGCCATCTTTCGTGAAATGGGTGAATTGGGCCTTTTGGGTATTACCATTCCCGAGCAATACGGTGGTGCCAATCTCAATTACGTATCCTATGGATTAATCGCTCGCGAGATTGAGCGTGTTGATTCTGGCTATCGCTCGATGATGAGTGTGCAATCTTCTTTAGTAATGGTCCCTATCAATGAATTTGGTAGCGAGGCCCAAAAACAGAAATACCTTCCTAAGTTAGCTAGCGGCGAGTGGATCGGCTGCTTTGGTTTGACTGAGCCCAACTATGGCTCAGATGCTGGCGGCATGATTACGAGAGCTAAAAAAGTTCCCGGTGGATTTTCTTTAACGGGATCCAAGATGTGGATCTCAAACTCCCCGATTGCCGATGTATTTGTCGTATGGGCTAAGAATGATGCAGGCTTGATTAGAGGCTTCATCTTGGAAAAAGGGATGAAGGGCTTATCCGCTCCCAAGATCAGCGGCAAGATGGGTTTAAGAGCCTCCATCACTGGAGAAATTGTGATGGATGAAGTCTTTGTTCCTGCTGAAAATGAATTCCCAGACATCACCGGTCTCAAAGGACCATTTACTTGCTTGAATTCTGCGCGCTACGGTATCGCTTGGGGCACGCTTGGCGCAGCTGAATGGTGTTGGTATGCTGCACGTCAATACACCATGGATCGTAAGCAATTTGACCGCCCCTTAGCAGCAAATCAACTCGTTCAGAAAAAATTGGCTGATATGCAAACGGAGATTACCCTTGGCCTTCA
>CANISN010000237.1 GCA_947470165.1 Burkholderiaceae bacterium
ACAAAAAAATACCCTGCACAAGCAGGGTATTTGGGTGGGTAGATCGGGCTAGCCTGATTACAAAGTGATATCTGGCTCTTGCCTTACGCAATCAACGTAGTACTCGCTATGTCCATCAATATCGCCCTTAACCAATCCATGGATATCGGTTTCAAAGCCAGGGAATTGCGCATTGAAGTCACGAGCAAAGTAGAGATAGTCAATGATGCGTTTGTTGAAGCGTTCACCCGGAATCAATAAAGGAATGCCTGGAGGGTATGGAGTTACTAGCATTGCTGTAATACGATCTTCCAATTGATCCAAGGGCACGCGATCTACCTCCTTATGCGCCATCTTGGCCCAAGCTTCTGAAGGCATTATCGCTGGCACCATATCTGAGGTGTACATCTCAGTAGTCATTCGGGCTACATTGCGACCCTTATAGAACTCATGAATCTGCTGACAAATGTCTTTGAGGCCAACACGTTCATACCGTGGATGCTTGGCGACAAACTCTGGCAGTACTTTCCAGAGGGGGGCATTCTTATCGAAGTGATCTTTAAACTGCTGCAACTCGGTTACCAAGGTATTCCAGCGACCCTTGGTGATGCCGATTGTGAACATGATGAAGAAAGAGTAAAGACCGCACTTCTCTACGATTACACCATGCTCAGCCAAGTATTTGGTGACAATGCTCGCCGGAATGCCCATAGAGCCGAAATTACCCTCGACATCCAAACCAGGCGTAACTACCGTGGCTTTAATCGGATCGAGCATGTTGAAGTCTTTGGCTACCTTACCAAAATCATGCCAGCTGGCATGAGGCTCAAGAATCCAATCAGAGCGCTCACCAATACCTTCTTCGGTTAAATGATCTGGACCCCAAACCTTAAACCACCAGTCTGCACCAAACTTATCATCTACTTCACGCATGGCCCTGCGGAAGTCCATTGCTTCAGCAATTGATTCTTCAACCAAAGTAGTGCCGCCAGGGGATTCCATCATGGCAGCAGAAACATCACAAGAGGCGATGATGGCGTACTGTGGACTAGTAGAGGTGTGCATCAAATAAGCTTCATTGAAACAATCGCGATCGAGCTTGTGCTCTTCTGCATCTTGCACTAATACCTGCGATGCTTGTGAGAGGCCAGCCAATAACTTATGAGTAGATTGGGTAGCAAACATCAAACTTTTTTTAGTACGCTTGCGATCAGAGCCGATGGCGTGCATATCTTTATAGAAAGGATGGAAAGCGGCATGTGGCAACCAAGCTTCATCAAAGTGTAATGAATCTACTTTGCCGTCGAGCATCTCTTTGATCATCTCGACGTTATAGATAATCCCATCATAAGTACTTTGCGTGAGCGTCATCACACGAGGCACCACGTTCTTATCTTTAATGAATGGGTTGGCATCAATTTTTTTCTTAATATTTTTCCACTCGAACTCTTCCTTCGGAATTGGGCCAATGATTCCGAGGTGATTACGTGTTGGCATCAAGAAAATCGGAATGGCACCCATCATAGTGATCGAATGAATCACCGACTTATGGCAATTGCGATCCACTAGCACGACATCACCAGGAGCAACAGTAGAGTGCCAAACAATTTTGTTTGAAGTTGAGGTGCCGTTTGTTACAAAGAACAAATGATCGGCATTAAAGATGCGTGCAGCATTGCGCTCGCTTTGCAATACAGGACCAGTGTGATCCAACAATTGACCCAGCTCTTCCACTGCATTACAAACGTCAGCACGGAGCATATTCTCACCAAAGAATTGATGGAACATGCGACCTACCGGACTCTTTAAGAAAGCTACGCCACCCGAATGCCCTGGGCAATGCCAAGAGTAAGAACCTTCAGAGGCGTAATTAGTAAGAGCGCGGAAAAATGGCGGTGCCAGCGAGTCGAGGTATACCTTTGCTTCGCGAATAATGTGGCGGGCTACAAACTCCGGCGTATCTTCATTCATATGAATAAAGCCGTGGAGCTCACGCAAGATGTCATTAGGCATATGACGTGAAGTACGCGTCTCACCATACAAGAAGATCGGAATGTCCTCATTACGCTTACGTACCTCAGTAATGAAGGCACGCAAGTTATTTAACGCAGGCAAGTCATGATCTTCAGAATCAGATACAAACTCTTCGTCATCAATAGAAACAATAAAACAAGAGGCGCGGGAGGCTTGCTGCGCAAAAGATGTCAGATCGCCGTAACTAGTCAAACCGATGACTTCCATGCCTTCGGTTTCAATTGCTTCAGCTAAGTCGCGAATACCCGAGCCTGAAATATTTTCAGAACGAAAGTCCTCATCAATGATGATGATTGGAAAACGAAATTTCATGAGTACCCTTTAAATTCGCCAATACGGCGATTAAATAGATTAAGTCTTCGGCAGAGTTACGCCGACCTGGCCTTGATACTTACCGCCACGATCTTTATATGATGTGCCACAAACTTCGTCGCTCTCAAAAAATAGAACCTGTGCACATCCCTCGCCAGCATAAATCTTGGCAGGTAAGGGAGTGGTGTTAGAAAACTCTAGAGTCACATAACCCTCCCACTCAGGTTCGAATGGCGTGACGTTCACAATAATTCCGCAACGCGCATAAGTACTCTTACCAACACAGATTGTGAGTACGCTACGTGGAATCTTGAAATACTCAACAGTTCTTGCTAAAGCAAAAGAGTTTGGCGGAATGATACAAACTGGACCCTTGAAATCAACGAACGACTGCTCATCGAAATTCTTAGGATCGACAATAGTACTGTTGATATTCGTGAAGATCTTGAATTCATCAGCACATCGAATGTCATAGCCATAACTTGAAGTGCCGTAGCTCACAATTTTTTGTCCCGCAGCGTCTTGGCGGACCTGCCCAGGTTCAAATGGGCTGATCATGCCTTGCTCGCCCATGCGGCGGATCCAGTGGTCAGATTTAATAGTCATGGCGGAATTGTAAAACCATCGCTGAACCTACGCCCATCAATTTACGGAGAGGCAGATGGAGAGCTAAAAATAATCCTCTCTGGGGCGTTGAATATCTCGAAATGCTTCCCAGAGCAGCGGGATAGGAGGGTGAGGTTGGTTTTGCGGGCTAAGTCCAGGCCCATTAAGGTCATGCCAGAGCGAGTCATTAAGAAAGGAATGCCCATCTGGGCGCCTTTGATCACCATCTCCGAAGTCAGGCGCCCAGTGGTAAAGAAGATGAGGTCTTTACCAGGCTTATCTGCCAGCCACATTAATCCAGAGATAGAGTCGACAGCGTTATGCCGCCCTACATCTTCAATAAAGTGCAACAGGCGGACTTTGTCCTTGCCGTCCCGCTCAAACACTGCGCAAGCATGTACTGAGCCGGATTTCTTGTAAATGGTGTCATGAGTTCGGATGCCATCGATGAGGGAGACAATTGCCTCTTGGCTTAGCTGAGGCCCATCAGGAAGCCGAATCGCAGA
>CANISN010000238.1 GCA_947470165.1 Burkholderiaceae bacterium
CAGGCCAAGAGATAGTTGCGCGCAGTCAATATCGCGGTGCCGTGAAGAGAAGGCTTCAACTCGCATATACTGCATCAAGCCCATCCGCCCTTGAGCTAGCTAAACCTGGTACGGAGTTATTTCATGAAAGTGATCCCAATCAACCTTGCGGAATGGCGGTTCTGGTAGCTTCTAATCTAGATCGTATTGACCTGCAGATAGAGTGCAAACTGGATGCCCTAGAGGCTGGAGAAATTCATCTAGGCAAGAGTGACGGCCCTGTGTTAAAAATAGACTCGCTACCATATGCTTTGATAGAAATCTAATTCCACTATCCGTAATTTATTTTTATGTGCCTAATTCTCTTCGCTTGGAAATCACACCCAGACTACCCTTTAGTGGTTGCTGCGAATCGAGATGAATTTTATGATCGCGATACCGAGCCTATGGGATGGTGGCCTGAACATCCTCATCTTTTGGCGGGTAAAGATCGTGCAGACGTAATAGGTAGTCCAGGTACTTGGCTTGGTTTTACTAAGACTGGTCGTTTTGCCGCCCTGACTAATGTCAGAGCACCTAGCGAAAAGAATCCTGATGCAAGAACCCGTGGAGAGCTTAGCCTACGCTATCTCACAGGCCAGTACAAACCTCATGCTTATATTCAAAAAAATGCTAAACAGTTTGATCAATACAACGGTTTTAATCTGCTCATGGCGGATCTGAGTGACCCAAAAAATGCAGAAATGCATTGGGTTAGTAATCGCCTCATGATGGGGCAAAACATTCGTCCAAGAAAAGTCTTCCCTGAACAAGCTTTGGCTCCTGGTGTCTATGGTTTATCTAATGCCATGCTCGATACCCCATGGCCCAAAGTCAATCACCGGGTCGCAGCATTTGCGCAAACATTAGCAATGGATAGCGGACAACTCAAAAACTCGGATCATTATTTGCGTGTGCTGGCAGATACCCATGAGGCAAGTCCGCAAGAGTTGCCTAACACCGGCGTAAATAAGGATTGGGAAAAAGCGCTATCGGCAGCATTTATCAAAACCCCTGCTTATGGAACGCGATCTAGTACTATTTTGCGCGTTCGCAAGGATGGTCAATTTGAGATGGTGGAGCGACGGTTTGATGCCAATGGCACAGTAGGTCATGACGTTGTGACTGGGGCGCTCAGTGCCGCCCCAGGTTCAAATCTGGCTGTCTAGCTTTACTCTTATTGCTGACGTGAATCTTCATTCACGACTCGCTCTCCATTCGCATTCTTAGTAGCTAGGCGTTTCAGAAATTGGAACGTACCAGTTGCCATGCAGCAGATTTCGCCTTGATCGTTGTAGAGCTTGGCTTCACAAAAAGCCATAGTTGCCGTTCGTCTTACGGTATCCGCTTTGACACGTAAAACACCATTTGTGGCCTGCATAAAGTTGTTCTTCATCTCAACGGTGACAACACTGCGATCTCCAGGATCTCCAGACCGAGCAGCAACAGCCATCGCAACATCCATCAGTGTTAACAAGACCCCGCCATGCGCAACATTCCAGGTATTGGTGTGTTCGGGCTTTAAGGCTAAAAGGATTTCACCCTTCCCCATCTCAGCACTAAGGCAGCGCACTCCTAGGAGTTTTAAAAAGGGAACATTAAGTTCCTCACCTAAATTAGCAAGCTGTGTTGCCGCATTCAGTTGTACTTTATTTGTCATAGGGTCATTTTAGAGGCTTCTGCGAGGGATGTGAATTACCCCTAGAATACAAAGCATGCCTTTTACCCTCCGTGGCGATGATGTCTGCCAGCCAACCTCACCTACACCCATACCCAAGCCATATTGGGTCGCATTTTCACCTGCTGTAGCCCAGCTTATCGATATTGAAATAGGTTCCAATGGTTTGCCTAGTCATGGTGACTGGCTAGAAGTATTGGCAGGCAACCAACTAGCTGTTGGCGGAATTGAGTTTTCTAGTCCGATTGCTACTGTCTATAGTGGCCACCAATTTGGCGTTTGGGCTGGTCAACTTGGTGATGGTCGTGCCATTCTGCTGGGTGATATGAATGGTCTAGAACTTCAACTAAAAGGGGCAGGTAAAACACAATATTCCAGGATGGGAGATGGCAGAGCGGTCTTACGTTCTTCAATTCGAGAATTTCTGTGCAGTGAGGCAATGCATGCTTTAGGAATTCCGACTAGCCGCGCTCTCGCAGTAGTAGGTTCTCAGCAAGCGGTATTACGTGAAACTCTAGAAACGGCAGCGGTGTGCTCTCGTATTGCCCCAAGTTTTATTCGTATCGGTCATTTTGAACATTTTGCATCCCAACAAAATATTGTGCGACTAAAAGAATTGGCAGATCTCATGATTGCCAACTTTTATCCTGAATGTATAGCTGATAAAGATTCCTACTTAAGTTTGTTTAAAGCGATATCTGCTCGCAATGCCAAATTAGTAGCCGGGTGGCAGTCTGTCGGCTTTTGTCACGGCGTTCTTAATAGCGACAACATCAGCGCTTTAGGGCTCACTATTGACTATGGCCCATTTGGATTTTTAGATCAATTTGAAATAGATCATATTTGCAACCATAGCGATCAAGGTGGTCGTTATGCTTATCAACGACAGCCACAAGTAATGCATTGGAATATGGCCTGCCTCGCTAGTGCAATGCTACCCCTACTCGAGTTGGATCATTCTGAAGAGGAATCCCAAGCCCTGCTACGCTCCGCTTTAGAAGAGTTTCCGCTGATATACGCTAAAGAGTGGCAATATTTATTTCGATCTAAATTAGGGTTGCAATTAGAGAAAGAAGGTGACATTCAATTGATTGAGCGACTTTTGCAGGCTATGAATGATTCAAGGGTTGATTACACCAACTTCTTTCGTAATTTAGGCAATCTCAGCAAAGATGTATTGCTCACAACGATCCCGCAGAGAAATGAATTTATTGATCGCGAGAATATTGATCAATGGTTTACTGACTATATCAATAGACTCAAGTCTGAGACATTAGATGATCAATCTAGAAAGGAGATGATGAATCGTATTAATCCAAAATATATTCTCAGAAATCACCTGGCACAAGCCGCAATTGAAAAAGCACAGCAAAATGATTTTTCAGAAGTGGCAACATTACTCCAGATATTAAGTAATCCTTTTGATGAACAAGTAGACTTCGAAAGTTACTCAAAACCTCCTCCAATTGATATGCAACACATTGAAGTAAGCTGCTCCTCATAAATAAATTGATGAATCTCTATGACTAAGAAAACTGAACAAGAATACAAACAAGTACTAAGCGACATTCAATATCGGGTCACTCGAGAGGCTGCGACTGAAAGGCCTTTCTCGGGGGAATACTGGGACCACTGGGCTGATGGTCGTTATAGTTGTGTTTGTTGCGGTACCCCACTTTTTCAGGCCTCCACCAAGTTTGATGCCGGCTGTGGCTGGCCAAGCTATA
>CANISN010000239.1 GCA_947470165.1 Burkholderiaceae bacterium
GGGTTTTAGATATAAGTGTTTACACCGATTAAATGGGGTTTAATGGGGTTCTGAGGCATTGGGCGGGCTATTTTGGGTCCAAAGAAAAAGCCCCAAATACTTCAATATTGTGGGGCTTTTAATGGGCTCAGAATTGGCTTTTATCGCTGGGACTTGAGCAGCGCCTTAAAGGTCAGAACACTCAGGGAAATTGCAATCCCTAAGGAAACTAAAAACATGGCAAATTTAGATTGGGTCTGGCCCGCAGGGAAAATTAGATAAAAGGCGACAGTAATACTGACCACCATTCCAAAAAATCCGGCTATTTTAGAAATCCGATCTTTCATATCGTGAAATTTAAACATGCTCTGCATCCTTTCAAGGTTTTATCTTCTATGCATGAGATCTTTAACGCATCACCAATGCATCACTACGATTTTACTGTGAAAACTGTAAACCGCGACCCTCTTAGAGTCAAGATATCTAGGGTAAACCCTTGATTAAATGATGCTTTTCTCTATTTCAAGCATGCCCTCTTCCATTCCATACAGAGGCTCATAAGCTAATTGCTCTTGGGCTTTTGCAATCGAGACAGAAAACGGGTGCGCCATTAAGTGAACCATCTCTCTAATTAACGGAGGCTCTCCGCGCAGCGGTAAGTAGTTCCAACCATTTTCTGCAAAGCGCGCTAATGGCCAAGCTAAGAAACGGGGGATAGATAAAGTGGGCACCTTGTAATGACCTGCTAAAAGCCTCCTACTCATCCATTGCCTAAATGGAACTGCAGGTCCATCACTGATAAAAAAACTTTCTCCATTGGATGCAGATAGCAGCGATTTTTTGACCGCCTCGCAAATATTTTGAATGTAGCAAGTTGAAAAGGGATAGTCGCCCTGATCAAACCAACCAAATTTATTCAAGTTGGCAGCTTTACCTAAGATGCGATCAATGAGATCGCCTTTACCCCAAATAGATGCAGGCCTCAGACTAATGGTTCGAAGAAACTCATCTCCAGCTTGAAGAACTAACTGCTCTCCTTGTGACTTACTATGGCTATAGGGAAATTTTTGTAAGGATGGCAAAGCTCGTGATTCACAAACTTCTAGATTAGGAATGGATGGGGCTTTAGCAATCGATGCATCACTCATATGAATAAACTGCTTAACACTAGCCTGCCTGGCAGACTCTAAGATATTTTTGGTCATGAGCACATTTGTCTCACGGAGTGCCTTTTCGGAATTCCATAACTTCATTTCTGCAGCGCAATGAATAACGCTATCGATATCCTGCAGTCGCTTAGATAAACCTTGGACATCATTTAAGTCACCTAACCACACCTCAACATGATCCGTAGGTTTGATATTGATTAACTGTGGTGATCGATAGTGGCCAACGATCTCATGCCCTGCTGTAATTAAAAACTGGCTTAAATGACTACCCACAAAACCACTGGCACCAGTTAAAAAGATTTTCATTTACTACTCATTTACTAAATCGCTGACCAAGATACATAGCAGATCGCCCATAGTAATAGGCGGTGGCTAACAATACCTTTGGCGAGAAGCAAATAATTAAAATGAGCAGCAATACAAGGAATGACCAGTGCTGCGGAGAGTAGTAGCCCGCCAATGCCATGAGTCCTAGAAAAATGAGCTTGCGTACACGACCGCGAGGTAGCCAAGGACTTCTTTTATATAGGGGTTCTTTATTAGTTGCGGAGCTATCGCCTGTCATCTTCCTAGTATCACTAAAAACAAATCCAATCTAAGTGAACTATCATAGATAATTATTAGGGATTATTCAATGACTAAGCAAAGTAACAAGACAAATCCCCGTGGGTTTCGGACCCTAGCAGCACTTCTCCCTTTTTTAAAGCCGTATAAAAAGCAATTTGTATTGGCTGTCTTTAGTTTGGTGCTTGCTGCAGGCGCAACCTTAGCCGTCCCTTTCTCCTTCCGACAAATTATCGATTTGGGATTTAATACCAATAGCGGCAACCAAATCAATACTACTTTTTTAACGCTATTTATTGTTGCTGGCTTAGTCGCATTAGGCACATCTCTGCGTTTTTATATGGTGTCCTGGTTAGGTGAAAAAATTACGACTGATATTCGCTCGGCTGTCTATAACCATGTTATTAAACAGAGCCCCGAGTTCTTCGAGTCCACTCATAGCGGCGAAATACTCTCCCGTCTCAATACAGATACGGTTTTGATCCAGACGCTCATTGGTACCAGCGTCTCGATGGCTATCAGAAATATTCTTTTGCTAACAGGCGGCTTGGTGATGATGTTTATCACCAGCCCAAAGTTATCTGTGTTAATTTTCGCTACGCTCTTGCTCACTATTATTCCAACCGTGATCATGGGCAGGCGAGTGAGAAAGCTTTCCCGAAACTCTCAAGACAAGATTGCAAATGCCTCCGCTTTAGCAGGTGAAAAATTAAATGCGATACCGACTATTCAGTCGTTTACTAATGAAAACATCGAAATTCATCGGTTTAATCAATCTATTCATACTGCTCTAGATGCAGCCATCACTCGAACACGAGCAAGGGCCTTACTCACATTTGTAGCTATCTTATTTGGTTTCACCAGCATTATTTTGGTGCTTTGGCTTGGCGCATATGCAGTCATGGACAATCAAATCACTGCTGGAGAATTATCCCAATTTATTTTGTATGCTGTAATTGTTGCGGGCGCTATTGCTGGTATCTCCGAAGTGATCGGTGATACCCAAAGAGCAATTGGTGCAAGTGACCGCCTTCTAGAACTCTTAAATGTTCAGTCTTCCGTCCAAGCTCTCGCTACCGTGAAATCAATAGCTCAAGTCAATGCGGCCGGTATTGAAGTAGAAATCGATCATCTCAGCTTTCACTATCCATCGAATCAAAATAGTGTTTTATCCGACCTATCTCTAGAGATTAAACCCGGCCAAAGAATTGCCGTTGTAGGGCCCTCGGGCGCTGGTAAGACTACGCTCTTTCAACTCTTACAACGCTTTTATGACCCCATTAGTGGAGAAATTCTTTTTAATGGGATCAATATTCGAAATCTTCAACTCGAAGCACTTAGAAAATTAATTGGTGTTGTTCCGCAGGATATTGTGATTTTTTCAGACAATGCCATGGAGAACATTCGTTTTGGCAGAATGGATGCGACTGATGAAGAGGTCCTATCTGCAGCTCGTCTCGCAATAGCTGATGAATTTATTTCTAAGCTACCAGAGGGATATCAAACCTTCTTAGGTGATCGAGGTATCCGCTTATCTGGAGGACAAAAACAGCGGATTGCGATTGCACGAGTCTTGTTAAAAAATCCAGCCTTATTGCTTCTAGATGAGGCTACTAGTGCTTTAGATGCCGAGTCTGAATTACTCGTTCAGCGAGCTCTTGAGGCAGCAATGGATCATCGCAC
>CANISN010000240.1 GCA_947470165.1 Burkholderiaceae bacterium
GACAAATTGATTCCGTGTAACACATGGGATTCGCCATACCATGCGTTGAGATTGTTGATTTCTAAAGCCGGAGTACCCATACCCTGATTAATGGCCCTGTAGTTCGGAGTCAGCCGTACCCATATACGCCTCCATCACCTGATGATTTTTCGAAACCTTCTCATAGGAGCCTTCAGCAATGACTTCACCACGCTGTAAAACAGAGATAGTGGTTGCAATATTGGCAACTACTTTCATGTTGTGCTCAACCATTAAAACAGTTCTGCCTTTCGATACCTTTTTAATGAGCTCAGTTATAAGATCAACATCTTCATGGCCCATGCCTTGAGTTGGCTCATCAAGCAACATTAGCTCAGGGTCCATAGCAATAGTGGCTGCAATTTCAAGCGCGCGTTTTCTTCCATAAGGAAGGTTTACCGCCAGTTCATTGGCAAATCTATTCAGATCAACCTGGTCAAGAGCCTCCATCGCGCGCGTATTTAATACATCTACGGAATTTATATTTCGCCAAAAATAAAATGAGCTGCCTAATGAGCGCTGCATCCCAAAGCGAACGTTTTCAAGCACTGTCATATGAGGAAATACCGCCGATATTTGAAAAGAGCGAATGATGCCTTTGCGCGCAATCTGAGAGGGCTTTTCAGCGCTAATATCCGTGTCGTTAAACAGGATTTTTCCAGAACTTGGCTCTAAAAACTTTGTTAATAAATTAAAGCAGGTTGTTTTTCCAGCGCCATTAGGGCCAATCAGTGCATGTATAGCCCCACGCTCAATAGCTAAATTCACCTTATTTACCGCAATGAAGCCATTAAATGATTTTGTGAGGTCTTCCGTTTCGAGGATGACGTTTTGTTTGCCCAAGTTGCCTAGACTTTCAAATAAGATATCAGGGAAAGCATAGCCTAATTACTGTCGATCACGTATAGTGCTAACCCTATGCTAAACCGCCTTGCTCTTTGCGTTCTGTCATTTTGTGTGCCCCCTCTTATTACTTAGGCCCATTGTATTTTTAGCGCGGTTTTAGCCGCCACTTTTAATGAAAATAGCCATTTAATCTTGAGTGCAAGCCCAGCCAAGATCAGCAAGCGCACCCGCCTTCTTGCCATTTTCAGTGGCATCGCTTGCATTGGCATTCCCATCTAAAGCTCTCTTGCTGATGCCATGCAAGATCGCCGATATTCTAAATAAGTTGTAAGCCATTAAAAAACGCCAGTGTTGGACGATTGGTCTACCAATTTGTTTTTCATACTGGGAAATATACTGTGCTTCGCTCGGAATTCCGAGGGTGGCTAAATCTAGTCCTTGTATTCCGCGCCAAAGGGTGGGTGCGATTCTCCAGGCCATGCATTGATATGCAAAATCAGCCAAAGGGTTGCCGATCGTAGAAAGCTCCCAATCTAAAACACCAATGATGCTCAAATCAGTTTTGTGAAAGATGAGATTGTCCATTCGAAAGTCGCCATGGATCAGCGAGGCTTCATCTTCAGATGGAATATGCTCGGGCAACCAATCCATTAGCTTTATAAGAGAGTTGGGAATGGCAATGTTTGCCTCGCGCACTTGCCGAGACCAGCGGGTGATTTGTCTCGCAAAATAATTTCCAGGCTTACCAAAAGTTTCTAACCCAAGGGACACATAATCTAGGCCATGTATAGCAGAGATAGTGTGATTCATTTGTTCGTAAATCTGTTGCCGTTCACTGGCCGTAAGGCCAGGTAAAGATTGGTCTGTAAAGACGCGCCCGTCCAGATATTCCATGATGAAAAACGCAGTACCAATAATGCTCTCATCCTCACAATAAGCTAACATTTGGGGGACAGGGACATCTGTGCTGGCCAGTGCCTTCATGACGCGATATTCTCGATCAACCGCATGTGCTGATGGCAATAAAACTCCGCCCGGCTTTTTTCTGAGTACGTAATGCACATTGCCGACACTAATTTTGTAAGTAGGGTTTGATTGGCCGCCTGTGAGCTGGCTCAACTCAATCGGGCCTCTAGCAAGACCAAGGTTTTTTAAATACTGACTCAGTGGCTCATGAAAGGAGGAGGTGTTCATTGCTTGACTTATTTACAGACCACTAACAAGGTGTCCGCCATCGACAGCAATGGTTGCCCCGGTCATTGCTTTACTCGCATCAGAGGCTAAGAGCAATAGTGGCCCATTTAAATCTTCCAAATTATTGAAGCGCCGTGATGGTATGCGTGCCAGAATTTTTTGTCCGGCCTCACTCAGCAGAAATTCTCGATTAAGGTCAGTTATTACATAGCCTGGTAGCAAGGCATTGACTCGGATTTGATGGCGCGCTAATTCAAGAGCCATTACTTTTGTGAGTTGAACTACGCCCGCTTTTGAGATGACATAAGGAGCCACTCCACCGATAACCCTCTCTCCCAAGATCGAGGCAATATTGATAATATTTCCTAGTGTATTAGCGGCTGCTAGGCGCCGCGCTGCCTCAGTGGCAACCAACCAGCAGCCCTTTAAATTAGTGTCGATTACTCGATCCCAATCTTCCTCAGTTTGATCAAGCAGTTTGCGATTGATGCTTATGCCTGCATTGTTAATAACGATCGTCGGCAAAGACCACTGCGCAAGGTCATCAAAACACTTCACCACACTTTTTTTGTTCGTGACGTCTAATTCAAATGCTTTCGCTTGGCTGCCCAATTGGGTAATTTCATCTACAACAGACTGTAGTTGATCTATGCGGCGTGATGCGATGGCGACGTTTGCTCCTGCTTGGGCTAAAAAAATTGCACAGTGTTTACCAATTCCACTAGAGGCGCCGGTAATAAAGACCGTTTTGCCATCCAATCGAAACAGCTGATTGATGTTCATGACTTAGGCTCTTTGTTTCCAATAATTTTGCGCGCCATACTCCAGCGATGTACTTCACTTGGACCGTCATAGACTCGAAAGCCACGCATATCTTGAAATATTTTCATCAGTGCGGTTTCGCCAGTAATACCTTGACCACCCAAAATTTGTACGCATCGATCTATAACTCGCCACTCAGCTTCAGAACAAATTACCTTTGCACGACTAGATTCAAAATTGCAACGCTGCCCTTGATCTAATAACCATGCGGTATGCAAGATATTTAAACGCGAAGTTTGTATGTCCATATCATTGTCTGCCAGCATAAATCCCACACCTTCGTGCTCGCCCAAGATTTTTCCAAAGGCTTCGCGCTTTCTTGCATAGGCAATTGCAATGTCTTGTGCTCGTCTAGCCTGACCGAGCCAGCGCATACAGTGCGTTAATCGTGCAGGTGCTAAACGAACTTGAGCGTTTTTAAAGCCCTTCCCAGGCTCTCCTAATATTTGATTGGAGGGAACTCTCAAGTTAGTAAACTGCAGAACACCGTGACCGCCAGTAAAAC
>CANISN010000241.1 GCA_947470165.1 Burkholderiaceae bacterium
AGGATGTTTTGCCAGCGCCTTGAGTCGGTAGGAATGCTCCTTATAGCCACGCCCCTTGCTGATGACCTCTAAAATGTAACGCTCTATGACTTCGCCAAAGGTCGTACGTTCTGCCAATACTAGATTGGTATAACTTCCCTTATCCATTTCGGACTCGAGCTGCCTAGCCCACTTCTCAGCATCTTGTTTGGATTGGAATGACTTTGCTAAGGGTTGTTCACCCTTGCGGGTAATGCGGGCTTGCCACTTACCGTTGCGGTTGCGAATTGATGCCATTTTTCTGCCTCATGCCTCAGTTGGACAGAAATTGGACAAGCCCTACTAAATCTCCCTTACAGCCTTATAACTATTGGTCTGACAGTCTTAACTTACAGACTTGACCATGTCTTCTACGACCTTCTTCGCATCACCGAAGACCATCATGGTTTTATCCATGTAGAAAAGCTCGTTATCAAGGCCGGCATAACCTGCAGCCATAGAGCGCTTATTCACAATAATCGTTTTAGCCTTGTATGCTTCTAAGATCGGCATACCGAAAATCGGGCTTCCTGGAGTGCGAGCTGCAGGATTTACCACGTCGTTGGCACCGAGTACCAGCACCACATCAGCTTGACCAAAGTCACTATTGATGTCTTCCATTTCGAATACTTGATCGTATGGAACTTCTGCTTCAGCCAAGAGTACATTCATATGACCAGGCATGCGACCTGCAACCGGATGAATTGCGTACTTCACAGTTACGCCGTGATGAGTCAACTTCTCTGTTAATTCTTTAAGAGCATGTTGAGCGCGAGCTACAGCCAAGCCGTATCCAGGAACAATCACTACAGTGTCAGCATTTTCCATTAGGAAAGCTGCATCTTCTGGTGAACCAGTCTTGTAGTTCTTGGGACCGCCATCATCAGCGCCACCTGCAGCTGCTTCAGCACCAAAACCACCTAGCAGAACTGCCACGATAGAGCGATTCATCGCCTTACACATAATGTAAGACAGGATCGCGCCAGACGATCCTACGCAAGCGCCAGCAATGATCAATACAGGGTTGTTCAGTGTGAAGCCTATTCCTGCTGCAGCCCAACCGGAGTAGCTGTTGAGCATAGATACCACTACTGGCATATCTGCGCCACCGATTGGAATGATTAAGGTCACGCCCAGTACCAATGCAATCGTGCACATCACTAAAAATGCTTCATGGCTACCGGTCATAAAGTACATGACTCCACCACCAACCATACCAACAGCGAGCGCAAGATTGAGTAAATGCTGGCCAGCAAAGGTCACTGATTTACCGCTGACCTTGCCGGACAATTTTCCAAAAGCGATAATAGAAGCAGTAAAGGTGATAGCGCCAATAAATGCACCGATAAAGAGTTCAATCTTTTGGGCGCCAGTATGGTCTTGGGCTGGGTTAAAAACTGCTGCAATCGCAATCAATACAGCTGATAAGCCAACAAAAGAGTGCATCAGCGCTACGAGCTCTGGCATCTTGGTCATTTGCACACGTTTAGCAGCAAGTATTCCAATGATTGCACCCGCAACAATCGCGCCAATAATCAATGAGAAGACTGGCTTAAAGTCGGGAATCATGAAGGTGGTGATTACGGCAAGCAACATGCCAACCATGCCAAAAGTATTACCTTGGCGTGATGTAGTTGGTGAAGATAATCCACGCAGTGCTAGGATGAATAGCACCGAAGAAATGAGATAGGAAATCGCGGTTATGTTTGACATTATTGTGGTCTCTATATAGATCTTGTTTTAGTTTTATTTAGTTCCAGTCGCATCAGCTTTAGGGGCTTTTTTCTTGAACATTTCAAGCATGCGACGGGTGACCATAAAGCCACCAAAAATATTGATTGAGGCTAGAAATACTGCCACCGCACCAATGATGCTGGTGAGAGTGATCTCATCGCCACCAATAACTTCAGTTTGAAGTAGGGCACCAACAATAATGATTCCACTAATGGCATTAGTAACTGCCATTAGTGGAGTATGTAATGCAGGAGTGACGTTCCAAACTACTTGATAGCCAACAAAAATGGCCAAAACAAACACGGTGATGTTTTGGACTGTGAGGATGCTTTGAAAAGCAGCGAGATCCATGATGTTTCCTTCGAAAGATTTTTATTAGTTTTTACGGATGGCTTGGCCATCACGACACATTAAGCAGGCGGTAACGATATCGTCATCAGTTGGGATGACTAACTTCGCCTCTGGATCCACAATCAGCTTAAGGAAGTCAAGCAGGTTACGTGAATACAAAGCTGAAGCATCTGCAGCAACCATGCTAGCGAGATTGGTATAGCCAATAATCTTCACACCATTTTTTTCAATAATCTTGTCTGCTTCTGTGAGAGGGCAGTTACCTGAACCGTTATCGCCACGACCAGCTGCTAAGTCAATCACGATCGAACCAGGTTTCATATTTGCAACAGTGTCGCTATGCAGTAAGACGGGTGGCTTGCGACCCGGAATCAATGCAGTAGTAATCACGATATCAGCTTGTTGGGCGCGTTCAGCAACGAGAGCTGCTTGACGCTTCATCCAAGCTTCTGGCATTGGGCGGGCATAGCCACCAACACCTTTAGCAATTTCACGTTCTTCGTCAGTTTCATAAGGAACATCAACGAACTTGGCGCCAAGAGATTCAATTTGCTCTTTAGCTGCAGGGCGTACATCAGACGCTTCAATCACAGCGCCTAAACGTTTAGCGGTAGCAATCGCTTGCAGGCCTGCAACACCCGCGCCTAAGATCAGAACGCGAGCAGCTTTAACCGTTCCCGCAGCAGTCATGAGCATTGGCATAAAGCGTTGATACTCATTTGTAGCGACCATCACCGCTTTGTAGCCTGCGATGTTAGCTTGCGATGACAATACGTCCATACTTTGCGCACGGGTGGTGCGCGGGGCAGCCTCTAATGAGAATGCAGTCACACCTTGAGCAGCCATGGCAGCGATATTGTCGTTATCAAATGGGTCAAGCATGCCAAGCAGCACGCTGCCAGATTTAATCTGTTTGAGCTCCGCAGATTCTGGGGCGCGGACTTTGAGAACAATCTCTGCACCAAACGCATCAGCTGCACTACCAATAGTTGCGCCCACTGCTTCATAGGCGGCATCTGGTTGGCTGGCTGTCAGGCCTGCATCTTTTTGAATAATAACTGTATGGCCTTGACCCATCAGCTTCTTAACGGTTTCCGGTGTGGCGGCAACACGAGTTTCCCCGGGCCTAGTTTCCAGCGGTACTCCTATGCGCATGGCATGTCTCCAAATGCTAATTTTTCGAAAAAACTATTTTAGTTGCTCAGGTGAAGATTCACCTATCTATTTATCTCTACCGCCATTTGTTGGGTTTTGCTCTAAATCTCGTA
>CANISN010000242.1 GCA_947470165.1 Burkholderiaceae bacterium
CACCTCGCGATCGAACCAGTCATTCACTGCCTGACTAGCGGCACATACCATCGGCCCAGCAAGAATGACACCAGCGATCAATAAGTGCCAACGCCCTTCGAAGGAAACGCCTGTAGCAATGACCCCGCAGGCAAAAGCCCACATTGGAGGAAACCATGTGATTGGCTTTAGTAGCTCTAATATTGCAGATGGCGCAGGAAAGCGGCGCATGGTGAGTGTATTTATGATCGCATTCCCCACTTCCAAAGGCGCTCACTCGAAAAAGGCACCACCATCAAAATATGCTCCAAAACCGCCAAAGACAAAATAGCGCCAGTCAATGACATTGAGGCAACTATGAAATCGCTACTACTGGGGTGAGCTGCTGCTTGCCACAACGGTATTGCACAGAGAACACCACCGATCACTGATAGCGGAAGCAATGGATTCATCGGCTTGCAAGTGAAGTAAGTAAAGATATATTTAAGATGATTTGGCAGGAAGCGTTCATTGAGATTTAAAACGCCCAAGAAGATATTTAACTTCGCGCTCTGTCTCATTAGCCAGAGAATCATAAAAGTCCAAAAACCAGTTTGGTTTGAGCCGCCCCAGGTCATCATGGTTACAGCTAGAGCCAAAATTACTAAAGCAATCTCGTGATGCTGGATTGTCTTAAATGCGAAATACATCTTTTGCCAGCCGCGACAATTTTCTGGGCAAGGCTCTCGACGAGGGCCAGTGACATAACCAAATAAGAAACCGATTTCTTGCCAACCCCAAACCAAAATAGCGCAGGTGAAGCCGCAATAAGCACCGGCTACTGAACTTAAATTAGCGCTAGTTTTTAATCCCACTAAAGCTAAAGCCAAAACCATACCACTCACCCAAAAAGCATTCTTATAGGTCGACGGATGACGCTGGTTTAACAATAGAATAATCCCCGTGCTAAACCACCAGATAAAAATGGAGTAAAGGATGGGCCAAAAAATACTCATACACTTACCAGGTAGGAACCATACGAACATCAGCCGGTAAAGCATTATCTTGGACTGGCATGAAATACAACTTCAAAAATACAATGCCAGCACGAGCACCTAAAACAGCCGTCTTCACCTTATTGATCAGGCCACCCTCTTTTTTATAAGCATCCATCTTCTCAAACAGCGCCCTCATCTCTTCAAGATACTGATAGAAGCGGGGGTCATCTAAATTTACAGAAATTGGGAAGACCTGTTTAATAATTTCGTTAGTGATGAAAAGTACTTTCTTGTCGTAATCTGTTGGAGAGATCTTCATCGCCTTATAAAGCTCAATACGAGTATGGTCACGCACATACATCGTGGCATATACCGCAAGGATGAAGAAACGAATCCATAACTTATTAACGCCTTGGAGTAATTTCGGATTAGCACGCATGATTAACGCAAAGGATTCACCATGGCGGAATTCGTCATTACACCAACGCTCAAACCATAAAAAGATCGGATGAAAGCGTGTTTCAGGGCGATTTTCAAGTTCACGGAAAATAGTGATGTAACGGGCATAACCAATCTTCTCAGATAGATAGGTAGCGTAAAAAATAAACTTAGGTCTAAAGTAAGTGTATTTCTTGGATTTTGCTAAAAAACCTAAGTCAATACCGATATTGAAATCTTTAAGCCACTGGTTAATAAAGCCAGCATGACGACTTTCATCTCTAGCCATGTAACCAAACAACATGCGCATATCTGGATTAGTTACCTTACGCTTGATCTCAGCATACAAAATACAGCCAGAAAACTCAGAGGTAATAGAACTGATTAAGAATTCAACGAACTCGTCATATAGGGCTGGATGAAGATTGGAGTAATCCTTGTCCATATCTGCGGGGCGCTGAAAGTGATCGTGATTATTATCGCCTTCATACTCTGCCATCAATGCATCCCACTCTGGGCGCAAAGAATCAATACTGATGCGATCCATCTCTTTAAAATTGGTCGTATAAAAGCGCGGGCTTAATACAGCGTCTTCCAATGCCATCTTGGTAGATTCGTTCACTTCACCCTTTGCAGGGATTTGACTTTGCAACATACTTTCTGCGCTATCTAAATTCATTTCCTACTCCAAATAAAATAAAAATTATTTAACTTTTGCTGCTAAATGCACTGGGTCAATCAATCTGTAAAATGATCCAGCATTGGTAGGTCCAAAAGACTCCAAATCCACCATACGACCTGTTGCTATATCCGATAAAGTTAAGCGGCCATCTGCTCTATAAATTAATTCAAAGGGTGGACCGCTATCCAATCCCCTCCGCTTTCTTTCCTGCGCAAGCCCACGCAAGGTACCCCTCACAAAACCTGCCTCGCCTTGCACAGCGTCAATTTGTTTACCAGTTTTATAATCGATTATCGCGATTGAACCGTCAGGACGATCTTCAAAACGCAGCTGCAAAACCTGTGCTGGCGATGCATCAGGCTCACGCACTTTACTGAGATCGCGACTATTGATAAAGACCAGAATTAAAATAATGCTCATCAGAGCGGCGATCAGTACCTTCGCAACTGGCGATAAAAAATCTTTACTTTCTAGAGTGCTCATGCAGTCTGCGCTCCCGCTTGTTCAAGTCGGATATCTTGTCTCTCTATATTGCTTAATCCAGTAGAAGCCATCCAAGCTTCTGTAAGCAATGCTGCCACCTGCTTTGCCTCAGGAATGCAGCGCATCATTGGCTCTGGTTTTGCTAAACGCCATGGACGTGCATGAGGCCATAGATGAAAGTATGCGATCTTATCTTCAGTGGCGATTTGCATCGGGATATCACCGGTGCCATCTTTATATAATTTCAGATCTGCACTTTTCAGTGATTTATAGGGAAGATTAAAAGTCACTGTGAGAACAATACCTACCCGCATCACAATACGACGATTCGTTAGGGTATACATGGTCGTCGTTGCTGACCAGTAAGCCATAAGACCGGTTAACAGTAGACCGATAAGCGCTAAAAAAACAGCGAGTGCAACACTGCTCCAACCTGCAGCTAGCCCACCTTCACTACCTGCTACTGAAAGGACCTGCAAAACGACAATCACTGCGAAATACACTGCGAGCCATTGCAGACGAAATACATGTTTAGCCATAGCAGTCCAACTCGGAGCGCCTTGCCAAAGAATCGCTTCGCCAGAGGGCAATGGTTCGGGCAACCCTAAGGCTGCCTCGAACTCATGCTCTGCTGATTCATATGGTTTTTGATTCACAAAATACTTTCAGTTAATAGCAATTAAATAAGAGGTTCTTGACGCTCAGGAGTTGCATACAGAGTGCCGCCACCAAAGTAAGCCATGATCTTCTCTTCTTCCAATAAGGTGATTTGATCCTG
>CANISN010000243.1 GCA_947470165.1 Burkholderiaceae bacterium
GACCGATTGCAATGGCTTCAACGCTCATCAGAATTTTCCTTGCCACTCCTACCTCGTTTGCTTGTCCGCTGTGTTCTAGCTGGCAGTGCATCACCGGTATTCCTGCTGGTGTAAATCGAATCGCGTCTTTAGATACCAAGATCGCAGTGAGGGTGAAATGATTCAACGCCGCTCCGCTTCTCTGATACGTTTTCTAGTCTGTGTATTCCTCTTCAAATTTTTAACTTAGGCTGCCGCTACAGGAGCGTCGGCTTGAGCTGATTTACGTGCTTCTTCACGTTGCACTTCTTTCATCATGATAGAAGGCTCTACTTCAGCTTTCTTAGTCTTGATGATGAGGTGACGCAAAACAGCATCGTTAAATTTGAACGCATGCTCGAGCTCTTCCAGAGTTTTCTGGTCGCACTCAATGTTCATGCAAACGTAGTGGGCTTTAGCAAGCTTGTCGATCATGTAAGCCATCTGACGACGACCCCAATCTTCCATGCGATGAATTTTGCCGCCAGCAGCTGCTAATGTTGCTTTGTAGCGATCAATCATCGCGGGCACTTGCTCGCTCTGGTCCGGATGGACGATAAAAACGATTTCATAATGACGCATCTAACACTCCTTAAGGATGAAGTCACCTGGGCGTCTTGCTAACTTCCGATGGTTTTTGAAGTTAGCGCCAGTGTGACAAGGTAGTAAGTAACAAATTGTAGGTACTTCTTACAACACTTTTACTGCTTTTTAAGTCCTTACCGAATCTCAGGTAAGTCCGCTATTCTAGCAAAAAAATCCTGCCAAGTCAGGGGTTTACCAGCTAAATTTGACTGCTTGGCAGCGTTCAGGGCTAATTGGAGTGCAATTCTTGCCCGCGGAGCCGAAAGTACGCCTGAAGCACGGCATCCAGGTGCATCTAACTCGGGGATATTAGGCAAAGTAGTGCCAGCCCCAGTTCTGGTAGTTCTAACTAGAGCAATACCTTGAGCCATTGCCTTTTTAAAAGGTTCAGCCCAAGCATCATGAAAGCCCCCCTGCCCAGATCCAGCAACTACGAGACCCTGTACGTCACTTTTGAGCCACTGGGCTACTGTTTCAGGGCGCGCACCTGCATGACTGGTCAAAATCTCAACCCAAGGCCATTCGCCCTCTTGAGGAATCGGTAAATCTTCATTCCAGGCGTGCTGAACCGCCTTAACACCCGAAAGCCAAGAAGGATTAATCAAGCCTACAGAGCTTGATGGTGAATTCTGTAGCGGGGCATTCAAGGCTGTGGCATGGCGTTTAGCTAAGTCCATTGCCATGCATCCGCGCCCATCCATGACAGCATAGATGCCACCAGGGCAGTTCTCGATAGAGGTGGAGGCCCAACGAAGGGCATCCAATAGATTAGAAGGGCCATCCGCTCCTAGCGCATTACTTGGTAGCATAGCTCCAGTCAGAATAACCCTCTTAGCCTGAGTATGAGCTAACTTTCCACAGATTGCCTGCAGAAATAAACCTGTTTCTTCAATCGTATCGGTGCCGTGAGTAATCACAATTCCCTTAACCGCATCATCCACCAGCGCCTCTTTTACTGACTGGCCCAGTAGGGTGAGGTCGGCATCCAATAGATTTCGACTATTGATATTGGCTAGCTGTTGTGAAACCAGCTGGATGCCCCCTGGGATTGCTGATTGAATGTGACTGACTAAGGCATCTACTCCCACTTGGCCCGCTTGGTATTGGAGGGGGGTTTCTTCAGGATTGGGGGCAAGGCCAGCAATCGTGCCACCCATACCGAAGACCAAAATATGGGGTGTATTTTCAGGGATGCTGGGAATTAAGCTCATTCCTACATTATCCGCCTCAAAATCACTTGAATATTCAAATAGTGCTGTATACAATCCCAGTATGGACATAAATACAGTCGATTTTCCAGAGGAGCTGACTGCCCTCCCCAAACTCACCTCACGCCAGAGTGAGATTTTGGAGTTAATTAGCAAAGCAATCGCGGAAAGTGGTTCACCCCCGACTCGCGCAGAAATTGCTCAACAACTAGGCTTTGCATCTGCCAATGCTGCTGAAGAACACTTACGCGCCTTAGCAAAAAAAGGATACATCGAGCTAACACCGGGAACCTCCCGTGGCATTCGGATTCCACAACGATTTAATCAAACCCAGAATCCTAATCAATATCGTCAGATGTCTTTGCCTTCTGGCGCACTTCAGCAACTTACGCTGCCACTCATTGGCCGCGTTGCTGCAGGCTCCCCCATCATGGCGGTTGAGCATATTGAAAAACAAGTGCCGATTGATCCCAGTTTATTTAGCAAGGGTGCTGATTACTTATTAAAGGTGGTTGGCATGAGCATGCGTGATGCAGGTATTTTGGATGGCGACTACTTGGCCGTAAGAAAAACCTCTGAAGTACGTAACGGCGATATCGTCGTTGCACGCTTAGATGATGAGGTCACTGTTAAACGCTGGAACCAAAAGAAAACTGCGGATGGCATGGTAATTGAATTGCAAGCCGAAAATCCAGACTTCAAAAATATTTTAGTAGATCGGCGCCAACCGAACTTCGCAGTGGAAGGCCAGGCCGTTGGCCTGATTAGGGCTGGAGGGCTCTAAACAACCAAAACAAAGGCCTCTTGCGAGGCCTTTTTACTTACGAAGATAAACTCTCTCGTTTTATTTTTTCAATAGTTATTTTTTACTTGGCGCAACTACATTTGCATTCTTAGGTGATGCAGTAATGGTGATAATAGTTTTGGGACCAGAAAATGCGCCCTCATTTAACTCAATAGTGGATGTGCGATCGCCTTTCGTGAAGACCAAAATGCTGGTCTTAGATTTAACAGCACTCACAGTAGTCCAGCCAGCCCTTGGATATTCAGACTGGAAGAAAGCATAAATATCCGTTGGGGTTTGCACGCCAGATAACACTACTCGACCGACCCAGTTATCGCCACGACCAATGATAAGAGAATCTGAACCAATAATTCTGGATGCTGCAGGCAAGGGCATATCACCCAATAATTGCAATTGAATTTCTTGTACTTCACCAGGCGTACCTGTTGGAGAGTCTCCAGAAGTTGCACAAGCTGCCAACAACAAAGATAGTATCAGAGCTGATGCAATGGATTTAAATCGCTTTAGTTGGATCATGCTCTTACCTCGGTAATGAATATGACTGCGTACTTTTTCTTAAAAGTATTTTAGGTGAAATAACACAATGGTCAAGCTTAATTACTGGAGGCGCGTGAGGGAATCGAACCCCCGTACGAAGCTTTGCAGGCTCCTGCCTAACCACTCGGCCAACGCGCCATAAACTCAAATCAAAAATGGGAAGCTTTTCAGGGCTTCCCATC
>CANISN010000244.1 GCA_947470165.1 Burkholderiaceae bacterium
CTCTGAATGCCAGAATTGTCATATGGCAAGCCGTGAATTCTTAAAAATACTCCAATCTGCTAGACTGGGTGATGTTTCCGCACAACAAAATTTAGCTTCTGCCTATATGACGGGGGCATTTAAAACTCCCATCCAACCTGCTAATGCTTTAATTTGGTTAGAAAAATCTTATTTATCTTATCAAAATCAATTAGTTAGCCAATTGCGCTCTAGTGATGCTGAAATTCCTGAGTTTGATGACACCTCCGCAGAAATTATGGATATTTTGAAGCAAATCTCAGATGTTCCTTTGGAAGAAACCTTTAATTCAACGGCATTTTCTTTTGGCTGGGAATCGTTCTGGAAGTTAGCTAATGCCAATGTTGATAAAAGCCATGCAGCGCAATGGCAGCTTGCAGAATTTTTACTCAATCCCAATAAAAAAGCTTTGCAAAGCGCTTTGTCTGCTTGGCTCTTAAAAGAGAAAAATGATGGGGATGACTTTTTATCTCTACAAAATTTAGCAAAGGAATTTCTTCTCAAGCTTGCGGAGTCAGAGACACCATTCACTAGCAGAGCTAAAGAACTACTCATCAAGCTTCAACCTAAAGATGAATCCCTCGCTTTTTTATGGAATACCTGGGTTTCTGAAAAGAATGAGGCGGCTCTCATCGAGGCCGCAGAACTTGGTCTCACAGTTGCACAACTCACTCTTGGTCTGCGTCTAGCGCAATTTAATGAAGTTAATCCTGTTACAAATGATATTGCGGGGGCTAGCGGTAAATCCAATACCTCTCTAAAAAAAGCTGCGTACTGGTTAGAGCTCGCCGCGAAAGATGGTAATCGGGATGCTTGGTTTGCATTAGGGGAAATTTATCGCCGCCCTCAGTTCTCTAGATATAACGCTGCTGAAAGTGATAGTTGCTTTAATAGGGCTGCTGACTTAGGCCACGCTCAAGCGCAGTTTAGGAGAGGTGCAAACTTGTGGCGTAAGCGTGAGAAAGTACAGGAGAAAGTTCGTGGACTACACGCCTCTTATTGGATTTGGCAAGCACATCAGCAGGGGGTATCAGAGGCAAAAGAACTGCTAGGTAAAATTTTAGAGAATGTCTCTAATCCCAAAAAAAATGGTTGGTATAGCCTAGCGTCCTTTGCTGAACTAGCCTTGAATCGCCATGCGGAACACAAGCTAGATCAGGCATCGATCTTGTTATGTCATAGACTGATCATTGCCAATCAATTTAATTTGAGCAAGGCAGAGTTGTTGCTTTGTGAGGTAGCACAGTTACAACATGAGCACTGTGTGGTTGTAGATATTCGTCATGAATTGCCAAAAATTTTGCCAAGGCTGATTCAGATTGACACTACTCAACAACGTCGCTCCTTGCTTATTGCCGGCAAAGTATTCTCCAGCATTGAGTCTGATCAAGAAGGTAATTTGCGACAAAGACGATATCGATTTGACCGAGTAACAGAGTGGCTTAAAGCTACCTTCTCAAAAGATCAAGCAGTCGCTTGAGGATCGGCGGCCTTAGATTCAGTATCTTTTGTATTTTCATCCTCTGAAGCCTTTGGCACATAGAAGCGGGCTATTAATAAACCCAATTCATATAGCAAACTCATTGGGACGGCGAGAAGCAATTGAGAGAGAACATCGGGCGGAGTAACTACGGCAGAGATCACGAATGCACCAACAATCACATATGGACGAATTTCTCTCAGCTTTTCTAGGGGAACCATACCCATGCGGACTAGCACCACAACCACAACTGGTACTTCAAACGTAACCCCAAAGGCTAGGAAGGTATTCATAGCAAAGCTCAGGTACTTATCAATGTCAGTAGACATTTCAGCACCTAGTGGTGCGTTATAACTTGCCATGAATTCAAAAACGGTAGGAAATACCAAAAAGTAAGCAAACGCCATTCCAAATATAAAAAGGCTATAGCTACTCACAATTAATGGCACGATTAGCTTCCGCTCATGTTGGTACAAGCCGGGCGCAATAAACGCCCAAAGCTGATACATCACTACTGGTAATGCGATTAAGAAGGCTACTAACATCGTGACCTTCATCGGCACAAAGAATGATCCAGTGACATCCGTCACAATCATTTTTCCACCTGAAGGCAATGAATCGAGGAGTGGCTGTGAAAATAAATGAAAAATATCAGGCGCCCAGTAGACAAGGCTGACAAACACCACAATGATGGCTAAAGCCGATTTAATAATGCGGTCACGCAACTCATATAAATGAGATAGAAAAGATTCTTGCAGCCCCGAATCTTCTGTTGAGTTATTTTGCGTCATTGGTAAAAATGTTTACTTTTCTTTGGGCTAATTTATTTGATGGCACTGTGATGAAAACGCTTCATACGAGCAGCACCGGATTGAACCCTTGTACGCATACCACTGGAGCGTTTAAACCAAACTGGCCTAGCTGCACGTCTCACACCCCAACTCTTGCGCCCTTGGCGAATTGACTTACTAAGCACTTCTTTTTCATCTAGCGGAGCTCTAGTGAAATTATTCTCAAAAATATCCGCTTGATCACTTAGGTTAGCTCCAGCCTCTTGAACCGTCGACTGAAGTGAGCTTTCTACATCTTTAAAGACTGAAGTACTCTCTTCACGTAGCTTTTTGAATTCTTCAACATCCATCTGGCGACTCACTTCAGACTTCACATCCGCCATATAGCGTTGCGCCCGCCCAAATAGATTACCTGCCATACGGGCAATCTTAGGAAGACGCTCGGGACCAACCACCACTAATGCAACTACTGCAATAAGTGCAAGTTTTGAAACACCAAGATCAATCATTGCAGTTGCGCATTATTTCTATCAACAATTATTTATTGATGTCTTTAGCATGAACATCAACCGTTTTTTCTGTTGATGCGGCAGCAGTTTGCTGGATTTGGTCTTTGGGCTCTTCGCCGGCTTCAGGCGGCTTCATTCCATCCTTAAAGCCTTTTACAGCACCGCCTAAGTCAGTACCAATATTCCGCAATTTTTTGGTACCGAATACCAACATCACGATCACCAAAACAATCAACCAATGCCAAATGCTAAATGAACCCATTTTTAATCTCCTCGAACTATTTTTTCCAGGGACGCGGACCGCCCATCACATGCAAATGCAAGTGATAAACCTCTTGCCCACCATCTGCGCCATTGTTCACTACCAATCTAAAGCCACCATCTTTTCCAGGACGGCAACCCTGCTCCTTGGCCAAACGTGGTGCTAATTCCATCATTCTACCTAGCAATGGCGCATCTGCCAGTTCTGCTGACTCCAGCATAGGGATATGCTTCTTAGGAATCA
>CANISN010000245.1 GCA_947470165.1 Burkholderiaceae bacterium
ATTGAAGGTAACCACAGCAATGTGATCAGAGATCCAGATTTTGATTTTGTCATCAACCCAAACATCCATAACATCCGGATCATCCGATCTAAACATAAATGCTACATCGCCAATGCCATAAGCTAACTTTGTATCACTCGCACCAACAATACCTGAAATAGACTTTCCAGCTGAAACGACCAAAGCTAGATTCGAAGATTTATTTTGGTACTGAGAAAAATCGAAACTAGCAGCTGGCTTACTATCTAACCCCCTAACTGCTTTAGCAAAATTATCAAAAAAATCATCTGCATTTTTGCGTGCGGTTGCGTCAATCAGTCTTGATCCGAGTTGAGCTAATTTCCCACCAACATTTGCCTTTACTGTGTAACGCAGTAAAGTCAAATATCGATCAAGCTCTTCAAGCTCAACTTGAATCTCTGCTTTGGCAAAGCCCGCCATGCCACCCTGACCTTCTCCAATCAATGTGTAGCTAGAGGGTGCCTTAATATCTGATAAAGTTACATTTCCCAAAAAGCGCGCCTTGATAGGTCCGACTTTAGAAACTACTACAGCAGTATAAGAAGTATCTGATAGTTTTTGTAATTCTTCGCAGCCAGGTATGCTCTTTTTTAAAATCTCAGGATCATTTAGGGCATCCCATACAAGACTTCGTGATGCCTCTAAACGCGCTTCGCCTACCATATCCATCTGAATTCTCCGAGTCAGGTTTTATTAATTAATCTGCTTTAACAAGCTGCTGCAAAACATCACGAACATTTTGTGGAATTGGTGTTGGCTTATTAGCCTTCCGATCAACATAAACATGTACAAAATGCCCCATCGCCGAAGCAACATCATCCTCATTCTTGAAAATTGCGACTTCATATTTCACGCTACTATTGCCTAGATGCGCCACCTTCAGCCCAACATGAACCATATCAGGATAGGCAATGGGTGAAAAATATTTACATTGGGTTTCAATAACCAATCCGATAGTTTCACTTTTAACTACATCCAAAACATTTCGTTCAATAAGATAACGATTTACTGCTGTATCAAAAAAAGAGTAGTACACGACATTATTAATATGTCCATAAGCATCGTTATCCATCCATCTTGAATGAACATCTTCAAATGCTACAAAGTCAGAACGTACTGGTGGGGAAGGTTTTTTATCGCTCATAAAGCCTCTTTATATAGCAGTGCAGCATCATTCAAAGTAATTTCACGGGGACTATTTTGTAGTAATCGAGTTTGCAGCATCGCATCTGCAGCTAGCTGATCTACGTCTTCTGCGGTAATCCCAACCTCAACTAATCTTTGTGGCAAACCTAGCGCACCGGCAAGGCCGCCAAGATAGTTAGCAAGTTGAGTAGCTTGGTCAATGGTTGAGCCTTGCAAACCAGGTTTGATAATTTGACCTAGCTCAGCATACATACCATGTGCCGCCTCTAAATTAAAGCGCATAACTGGTCCAAGCATTAGTGAATTTGAGAGGCCATGTGGAACATGGAATCTTGCGCCAATTGGGTAAGCCAATGCGTGCACACCAGCAACTGGTGCATTAGTAAATGCCATCCCAGCAAGACAAGCGCCTAGCAACATGTTTTCACGAGCATCAATATCGCCACCGCTCTTAACGGCTTTATGAAGATTACCGGCCAATAAACGTAAAGCCTCTTTTGCTAAACAATCAGAAACTAGATTTTTTAATCGCTTGGTTGTAAATGCTTCAATAGCATGGACCATTGAATCAATACCAGTTGCGGCTGTTACATGAGCAGGAAGTCCCAGCGTTAACTCAGCGTCAAGCAACGCAACGTCTGGGAGTAATTGAGGGGAAACTACTCCCTTCTTCTCACTATCACTTACAGTAACAATAGAAATGGTTGTCACTTCGGAACCAGTACCCGCTGTTGTAGGAACTAAGATCAATGGTAGGCGTGGCCCTTTGGCAATGCCTACGCCATAGATATCTACTAACTTTTCTTTACCGGGGGCTAATAAGGCAACTAATTTAGCTACATCCATGGAGCTGCCGCCGCCAAAACCCACAATGTAGTCAGCTTTTAAAGCCTGAGCAGCCTTCACTGCAGCATCTATAACTGAGACGGGAGGATCAGCCTGTACGTCAGAAAAAATCTGTACTGGTAAGCCAATCTCCTTAAATTGAGGCATAGCTTTATCGAGTAAGCCAGCAGACAACACTCCTGGATCAGTAATGATCAGTACGGATTTTCCACCTCTCTCGGCAACTCTCTTAGCAAGATTATTAGCGCCACCTCTTTCCACAAGGATTGAGCGTGTAGAGTGAAAGTCAAATTGCATGTTTGCCCCTTACTAAATTTCTAAATTGTTTCTTTTAATTTAAAGCGCATTACTTTTCCAGAGCCCGTTCTCGGTATTTCTTTCACCACATGAATTTCTGCAGGAACCTTGTATGCAGAAAGATGGGCTTTTGTAAACTCAATTAATGCGTCAGCCTCTACCGACTTGCCTTCTCTCAGAACCACAAATACAACTGGAATTTCTCCAAGATGTTTATGCTCAACACCAACTGCTGCGCAATCTAGAATTGCAGGATGGCGAAGGACCGCTTCCTCAACTTCTCCGGGGGCAATATTTTGACCGCCTCGAATAATGAGTTCTTTTAAGCGGCCTGTGATTGTTAGATAACCATTGGCATCCGCTTTTGCCAAATCACCAGTGTGATACCAGCCGTTCTTGAGCGCTGCCGCAGTCTCGGTTGGTTTATTGTGATAACCAACCATCACATTTGGGCCACGAACTATTAGTTCGCCTTCTTGCCCCGGACCCAAGTCAACGCTGGTAGCAGGATCAACGATTCGAACTGCTACGCCCACCACTGGCAACCCACAGGAACCAAGCGTTCTACCCCAAACAGGAGAGTTCATCGTTACCATCGTTGAGGTTTCAGTAATGCCATATCCATCTAGTAACTTGATACCAAAAAACTCTTCGAACCCTTTATTAAGATCTGCTGGCAATATTGCGCCGGCTGAAATACATAAACGCATGCCATTTAGCTTTACACCTGAATCTGCTTTTGCAGACTCTAAAATGTAATGAAACATTGTTGGCACACCAGGAAGGACTGTAAATTTTCCTGTTTTCAATAAACTTAATACTTGACTTGATGAGTATTTCTCAACAATAAACTCACTAGCGCCAGCGGCAACAATAGAAAGAGCCGAAAAATTGAGGGCATAAGAATGAAACAACGGTAGCGGCGAAAGAACGACATCTTTGTCATTCAGTTCAGCAATTGGAATCC
>CANISN010000246.1 GCA_947470165.1 Burkholderiaceae bacterium
CGAATCGTATTGCGATCACCAATAATGAGTTGGGTAGGCTCGCCACGGTATTTCATATCTTGGGGAGCACCACCGATGGCAGCAAAGTGCGCAAAAACATTCTCCTTACCAATCATGGTGTAACCTTCGATCACGGTATGAGAACCTATCTTGCTACCAGCGTCAATCTTAACATGAGGTCCTATAACAGAATACGGACCAATCTCAACATCACTAGCGATTTCAGCTTGGCTATCAACTACAGCAGATGCATGAATCCGAGTCATTACGCACCTTTCGTACGAACTGCACAAGTGATATTAGCCTCAGCAGCAAGCTCACCATCAACAGTAGCTTGCACCTGAAACTTATAGATACCAGCACGCTCACGCTCTAACTTAGCCGTCATAATCAATTGATCACCAGGCAATACTGGCTTCTTAAAACGAGCACCATCAATACCGGCAAAGTAGTAGACAGCATCTTCCGCCCGCTCTTCCGAGAATGTCAATAAGGCAGCGGTTTGGGCTAGAGCCTCAATAATCAAGACGCCAGGCATCACCGGAAAATCCGGAAAATGCCCTTGGAAGAATGGCTCATTCATGGTGACATTTTTGAGTGCTGTAATACTTTTACGAGGCTCAAGCTCCAATACACGATCAACTAATAAAAATGGGTAGCGATGCGGTAACAACTTCAAAATTTGATTGATGTCGATGGCGATGGATTTGCTCATGTATTTACCTGCTTAATAAAGTTTCTAGATTTTTTAATGTATTGAGAACGTTACTTAGACTTATCTAATAATCGTAGGCGTTGGCGTATTTTATCGAGACCGCGAAGAATGGCCGCATTTTTCTCCCAAGCGCTATGCAGCATTGAAGGATAAACACCCGTGTAATGCTGGCCAGGCTCAGTAATAGAGCGAATAATTGAAGTATTACCCGATACCGTTGTTCTATCTGCAATCGTAAGATGTCCAGCAAAGTTGGATGCTCCGCCAATAATGCAGAAGTTACCAATCTTGGTACTTCCTGAGATTGCCGCACAACCTGCGATGACACAACAATTGCCAACGGTTACGTTGTGAGCAATTTGAACTTGATTATCAATTTTTGTACCCGCACCAATCAAGGTATCACTCATCGCGCCTCGATCAATCGTAGTCGATGCCCCAATTTCTACATCATTGCCAATCACTACAGCACCAGTTTGTGGGATCTTGACCCACTCAACACCGGTCGCAGAAAAATCAGGCGCAAAACCAAATCCGTCAGCGCCAATCACTGCCCCACTATGAATAATGCAACGCTCACCAATCCGAGTTTCAGAATAAACAGATACATTGGGATAAATCAGGGTGTCGCTAGCAATGTTGGAATTTCTAGCAATGGCAATGTTTCCCAATAATGTGACTCGCTCACCCAGTTCGACCCCAGAACTAATTTGTACAAATGGTCCGATATGGCATGAAGCAGGAATAATGGCAGAGGAATCAATCGCCGCACTGGGATGGATACCGGGAGCATAAATAGGTGCAGTAATTTTTGCAAAGTGCTGCGCCATTCTGGCAAAACTTACGTAAGGATTTTTTGAGACAAAGTAAATGCGTTGCGCAGAGTGTGCACCCGGATTTGCTTGCAGAAAATCGAGATCCGCTTTATTAACAATCAAGCCACCAGCGGCACTATCGCTAGCCTGCTGTCGGTATAAGGGATTAGATAGAAAGGAGATATGGCTAGATTGGGCAGTTTCTAGCGGAGCGAGACCCTCAAGCTTAAGGGAGCCATCCCCCACCAAGCTTACTTGAAACTGTTCGGCCAGCTCGATGGCGGTGGGCATAAAACTTACTTGAGACTGTTTAAGGCCTTGATGACATCATCAGTAACATCCACCTTAGGATTTGCATAAGCTGGATCTTGAATAATGACATCAATTTTTCTTTGCTCAGCGATTTGCTTGAGAGCTTGATTCGCTTTTTCAGCAATCTTAGCGCGCTCTTCAAAGTTACGCTGATTCAGATCTTCTGTATATTCACGTTGCTTACGTTGGAGTTCACGATCCTGGTCTGCCAACTCACGTTGGCGGCGTACGCGATCTGCCTCAGACATCACTGCTGAGTCACGATCTAACTTTTCAGCAGCAGACTTAATTTTTTGAGCACTTTCACGAATCTCATTCTGACGCTTCATGAACTCATTCTGGAGCTTGGTCTGACTTGCCTTAGCCATATTCGATTCGTTGAAGACTTTTTCAACGTTAACAGCAGCAACTCGAGTGCCGGCATCTTGAGCAAATATTTGCGGCGATGAAATGATCGATACAAGGGCAATTATGCCAAATTGAATCCATTGGGAAGATTGACGAAGCTTCATAACACTTTCCTTAAACAATTAAAACGCTGTACCTACTTGGAACTGCAAACGCTGAATATTATCCGTTGGTAAGGATTTGATCGGAATACCATAACTGAACTTAAGTGGGCCCAGCGGTGATATCCATGATAAACCTAAGCCATAAGAATATCGCAAGACGAGATTGATATTTTCGTTATAGACGTTACCACCATCTACGAAGCCAAATACCCGCAGGGTCTTATCCACTCCAGAGCCAGGAACTGGAACGGTATATTCCACATTATTTACGATTTTTGACTGCCCTCCAGTAGGTTGGTAGCGGCCAATGTAGGTGTTGTAATAAGTAGGGCCAAGAGATCCGGGAGAGTAACCGCGAACAGATCCAATACCACCTACATAGTAGTTTTTGGTGATCGGGAATGGATTATTACCATAAGCCTCACCATAACCAACTTCCCCGTTATAAGACAGAATATTGCCCTTTGAGAAAGAGTGATACTTTTGGTACTGACCAAACAGACGGTAGAAGGTCATATTTCCAACGGGTGTCCCCACTTCAGCACTCAACTGCTGCAAAGAACCAGTGGATGGAATTAATGCACTATCCCTACCATCTCTAGACCAGCCTACAGTTAATGGTACGTTATAAGTAGTCAATGTTGCAGGATATCCCGGTGCAGCTATGCCGTAACTCTGCGCATAATTTAAGTATGGGATGGGAGTATTAACAGTAGTCTGAATCTGGAATGTCTCTATGCCGGTACCAAAAAAGACTCGATCTACTTCGGTATAAGGGACACCAAACTTGATATTGGAACCAACCGACTTAATTTGGTAATCAGGATCACCCACGTAATATAGCGGCTTAGATGAGCGATAGAACAAGTCGGTATAACGGCTGATACCTTCTTCCGTGAAATACGGATCATA
>CANISN010000247.1 GCA_947470165.1 Burkholderiaceae bacterium
ACCTCCTTGATCGCTACAGAATCAGCTGGATTACTACTTTGCAGAATCACTTGTAACCTGCCCTCGAGTAGGATGTATAAGCCATTTGAAGGATCGCCCTGCTTAAATAAAACACTTCCATAACTCAAAGTCAGTGTCTTGGTATAACCCAATATAAACTGCAAATCTGCAGGCCGTAATTTTTTAAAAAAGGGGATTTTTTCAACGAGCTCTAAATCAAGACCGACTTCCATCTACCAGGATCCTTAAATAATTAAAACCCTAAACTCGCTGAGATTGGATTTGGTTATATTTGCGAATAATTCTTGTGAGTCTACGCATATTTTCTAAATCAGGCATCACCCTTCGCTCTTTGATTAAGGCCAAACCTCGATCGGAGTCAATTTTCAGTTTAGGCAAACTGATCACCAAATCGCATAAGGCATCCACTACACTTTTAGCAATTTTAGGGTGCTCATCAAGCGCCTTAACAAAAGCGGTAGTGGGCAGAAACAAGACTTGGCTATCCTTCACAGCAGTAACTGAGGCAGAGCGCGGCTCGCCATCAATTAAGCCAAACTCACCCACATATTGCCCGGGGGAAAGCTCAGTAAGATCTTTTTGCTTCCCACCCATTGCTGTTGGCGGTAAATAGATTTTTAATGCACCAGACATCAAAATATACATTCCATCAGGCTGATCATGCTGATGGAAAAGATTATCTTCTTGTAAAACTGACTTAGTTTCTACAAAAAATAACAAGCTTATCAACTCGGAGTATTCCAAATGCTTAAATAAGGGAACCTTGCCGATGGCAATTGATTCAGGTGTCTCTTGATTGCTCACTATGATTGCTCAGTCTTATTTGCTAAATCTTTCTTTACAGTGCTCAAAATATCAAACAAGCCAACTATCTTCGCTTGTGCACTTAATAAGTTTAACTTGTTTAAAAAAGCGAGCCTACCTTTTGGGCTAGCAACGATCTTAGCTAAATCAGGATCATGGGATTGCCATTCTTGAGCTAATCGCTCTGATAAGCGCATGCCTTGGCTTGGTAAAATACTGGCAAACAAATCCGACTCTATCATCAGAGCACTCATCAAGTGCACGCGCTCATGCTCAACTTTTTTTGAAGAAAACTGCGCACATAAATGAGCATAAAATTTGGGGTCCGTTGCCAAAATAATTGACTCCACCATGGGCATCAAATCACGCATCAACTCTGGCGGACAATCTTGATCAAGTAGAAAATGTCTGATTCTCTCAATAGAGACTTTTTCTAGCTCAAAAGGCAATCGGTTGATAGAGCCATCATGGCCAAAATCATGCCCGATAGCGCAAAAGAGGAGAATCCATCGCTCGATTGGATCAATCGACCATTGCAAATCCATATTTTCAAGATTGGGGGCAGTAAGATCTTGCATCAACAAGATTGTTAAGCTTAAGCAAACATCTTGAAAGTGTTTGCGAGAGTGATATGCTGGCTCTTCGATCATCTCTTGATTCAAATGATCAACCGCTCTAGCTAAGTCTAAACAATATGATTTATAGGGATTGCCGGCATAGTCCCAGGACTGCCAAATGGGGCTATTAATTAAATGCTCTATAAACACCGCAAAAGATTGATCTTGCTCTTCTAATTCCTTAAAGACCACTTCTAATGCCTGCACTTTGGCATCAAGCCCTCCCTCATCTAGCGCGCCAGGAAAAAACAGCTCTAAGCCCTTTAGCGGGAAATCAAAGTCCTTATGGGGAGTTAAAGAATGCTTTTGAGGCATAAAAATGGGTTCCAAAATTTGCAGATGTGCAATAAGAGTATGGCTCTGAAGCGTGGTCGCTACATGATTTATATCATGAACTAAGTCATCGAGCTAATTTAAAGGGGTGATAAGATTTGTGATCGTCCCTTTTGGAGCCTTCAGCATGCGAAAACATCTCAACCGCATCCTTATTGGATTAGCTCTAACTCTTTTTTTCGCGACCCAAGTGACCGGCTTATTTCACGTCAAATTCATCGGCCAACTGGATAATCTGATTTATGACGCCCGCCTTAAACTGAGCATGCCAGGCGGTATTGATAATCGCATTGTCATTTTAGATGTCGATGAAAAGAGTCTTGCCAATGCCGATCTGGGTCGCTGGCCATGGAGTCGAGACAAGATGGCACAAATTATGGATACCCTATTTGAGCGCTATCAGATTAAGCAGCTTGGCTTTGATGTAATCTGGGCAGAGCCAGACAATAGCTCTGGCTTAGGCACTTTACAAAAATTGGCCAAGACCACCCTGAAAGGCGATGAAGGCTTTGCCGCAGCAATCAATAAGATTGCACCACGTCTTGATTACGATAAAGTTTTTGCAAAATCCCTAGAAGATCGTCCCGTTGTTTTGGGCTATTACTTCAACTCCAACGAGGATGCCACTCAAATTGGTACTCTTCCTGATCCCCTCTTCTTTAAGGAAGATCTGGCCAACCGCGAGCAAGATTTTGCCTATCGCAAGGGCTATGGTGCTAACTTAGCCAAGATCGTCGCAGCCTCCCCAACTGCAGGGCACTTTAATCCCAGTGTCGATACGGATGGTGTCATTCGACGTGTTCCCCTACTTGCTAAATACCAAGATGATTACTATGAATCCCTTGCGCTAGCGATGTTTCGTTTAAGCAAAGCAATTGATCATCCTGATCACCAACGAAAGGGTCGCCTACCCGATCGCTTTCCTGGGGCAGTCCTATTACCTGAAGGTCAAACTGGTAGCAAGGATTTGCTGCCCATTGAAGCGATTCAAATTGGCAACAGCACCATTGCTGTTGGCGCAGGCACCAATACCCTAGTACCCTTTCGAGGGAAAGAGCGTAGTTTTGAATATATTTCTTTGGCTGATGTCTTTACCGGTAGCGTAGCTAAAGAAAAGCTCGCCGGAAAAATAATCTTGGTTGGCACTACTGCCCCTGGCTTGGCCGACTTGCGAGCTACCCCTGTTGGCGGTTTATATCCTGGGGTTGAAGTACATGCCAACCTCCTAGCGGGAATGCTAGATGCCGATCAAGGTGGCATTAAATCCATACCGCCTTTTTTAATTGCTGCCGAACTGATTTTAATTGCTGTAGTAGGTATCGCATTGTCATTCTTATTGGCAACCCAATCTGCGGCAATGAGTCTGGGTATCTTTGTGTTTGCTATCGTTTTGAGTCTGGGAAGTAATTTCTACTTCTGGGATCTTGG
>CANISN010000248.1 GCA_947470165.1 Burkholderiaceae bacterium
ACGGCTTCTTCCCACAGAATTGCAAAGATATCTTTAGCAATCTTATTAGAGATCGTTCCATCTGCTACGCGAGTGAGTAGTGGAGCTAAATGCGCTGCCTGTAGAGGAGCATTGGCAGTAGCGATGCCCGCACGATTAAGCGATGATGCAAGCTCACCTGCAATGAGGTTGGCTGCTGCTTTTGCTAAGGACTTGCCAACAATAGCTAACAGCTCTTGAAATACTTTTGCCGTATCTCGATCTTGCGTCAGTAATTGCGCATCGTAAGCACTTAACCCTAATTCACTTTGCCACTGATCGCGAAGTTGTGCTGGCAAAGTCGGCATCTTGCTACGCACATCAGCAATCCATACGTCATCAATCACTACTGGCAATAAGTCTGGATCTGGAAAATAACGATAGTCGTTTGCATCCTCTTTACTACGCATGCTGCGCGTCTCTTGACGATCAGGATCATACAAGCGCGTCTCTTGAACGACTATGCCACCATCCTCAATTAATTCAATTTGTCTGCGTACTTCATATTGAATCGCCTCTTCTAAGAAACGGAAAGAATTTAAGTTCTTAATCTCGCAACGGGTACCAAATTCCTTTTGCCCCAGGGGGCGAATAGACACATTGGCATCACATCGGAAAGACCCCTCTTGCATATTACCGTCACAAACCCCAAGCCAAACCACGAGAGTGTGCAAAGCCTTCGCATACGCAACTGCTTCGGCAGCGCTACGCATCACTGGCTCAGTCACAATTTCTAATAATGGAGTGCCAGCACGATTTAAATCAATGCCACTCGATGCCTCGCCATGCGGGCCTAGGAAGCCCTCTTCATGAACAGACTTACCAGCATCTTCTTCCATGTGTGCACGTGTAAGCTCAACTTTTTTTACTTGATCGCCAACCAAGATTTCGAGATGTCCCCCAAGGACTACAGGGAGTTCCATCTGACTAATTTGATACCCCTTTGGCAAGTCAGGATAGAAATAATTCTTACGCGCAAAAATGCTCGCCGGTGAAATCTTCGCGCCCACTGCTAAACCAAAACAAATTGCATGCTCAACTGCCTGACGATTGAGAACAGGTAATACGCCTGGTAAGGCCAAGTCAACAGCGCATGCTTGTGTATTGGGGTCTGCACCAAATTTCGTGCTAGCACCACTAAAAATCTTGGATTGCGTTTGTAACTGTGCGTGAGTCTCCAGACCAATAACGATTTCCCATTGCATCATGCTGCCTCGCTTGCTTGATGCAAATGCCAATCACTGTTTTGCTGATATTGATGCGCCACTTGGAGTAAGCGTGCTTCAGAAAAATAATTGCCAATCAGTTGCATACCAATTGGTAGCTTGCTTGAATTAAATCCGCAAGGAACACTCATCGCCGGCAATCCAGCTAAGTTTGTCGAGAGCGTATAAATATCTTCTAAATACATTTGTACTGGATCTTTTGATTTTTCACCCAAGCGCCATGCAACATCAGGGGCAACGGGTCCTAAGATCACATCGCATTTTTCAAATGCCGCCTGAAAATCTGCCGCAATAATGCGACGAATTTTTTGTGCCTGTAAGTAGTAAGCGTCATAGTAGCCATGGCAAAGTACATAGGTGCCTATTAAGATACGGCGCTTTACTTCCGCACCAAATCCTTCAGAGCGGGATTTCTTATACATATCTGATAGATCACGATATTCGTTTGCCCTATGTCCGTAGCGCACACCATCAAAGCGACTCAAATTACTTGATGCCTCGGCTGGAGCTAAAATGTAATAGACTGGAATGGACAATTTTGTTTTTGGCAAAGTCACGTCTACCAACTCGGCGCCTAAATCTTGTAGTGCTTTTGCTGCGGAGTTAACTGCATCAGCCACTTCTGGTGCAAGACCTTCGGCAAAAAATTCTTTTGGTAAGCCAATCCGTAATCCTTCTAAAGGTTTTTCTGAATTGGCATTACCCTCTTTCCAAGCTTGCATCAAATAACGACTGTAGTCCTCTCCTGAATCTGCTAAGGAGGTGGAGTCGCGTGGGTCGTGGGTAGACATTGCTGTGAGAAGCAAAGCACAGTCTTCAGCTGTTTTGCCCATCGGGCCAGCCTGATCTAATGAAGAGGCGTAAGCGATCATGCCGAAGCGGGAAACGCGTCCATAGCTTGGTTTAATGCCAGTTAGACCACAAAAAGCAGCTGGCTGACGTATGGAGCCTCCAGTATCTGTTCCAGTGGCAATTGGTGCTAATCCTGCAGCTACTGCTGCCGCAGAGCCACCAGATGAGCCTCCGGCAACATATTCTGAATTCCACGGATTTAAGACTGGTCCATAGGCTGAGTTTTCATTCGAGGAACCCATGGCAAACTCATCCATATTAGTTTTACCCAGGCAAACCATGCCAGCGCCATTTGGATTTTCTTCGCTAGGAATTCCGAGGTTTGCCACCACGGTAGCGTCAAACGGGCTAAGGTAACCCTCGAGCATTTTTGATGCTGCGGTGGACTTCCAGCCGCGCGTTACAAAGACGTCTTTATGCGCAAGGGGAATTCCCGTTAACCTTCCGCCTTTGCCAGAAGCAATTAAAGAATCTGCTTTAGAGGCTTGCTCTAAACTTAAGTGAGCGCTTACATCAAGGAAGGCATTCCAACGCTTTCCATCCTCTATACGGTCCAAGAAGTACTTGGTTAACTCGGTACTGGAAACCTTTTTGGCTGCCAAGGCTTTTGCCATTAAGGTAAGAGAAGTTTGGTGCCAGCTCATTCGATCACCTTAGGGACCAAGAAATAACCTTCCTGCTCTGCAGGGGCAGATTGCATATTTTGCGTACGCTGATCAGACTCGGTAATGGCATCTGTCCTGAGAGGTTGCGCCAAATCACGCAAAAAGAGAATGGGATGAGCCAAGGGAGCAAGACCACTTGTATCAACGGCCTGCATCTCCTCAACCAAGGCAAAAACAGCTTGTAGTTGCGGTAAAACTGCCTCGGCTTCTGCCTGACTTAACTCAAGGCTAGAAAGGTGCGCAATGCGCTCGACATCATTAAGTTTCATGGGGCGTTAGAGTATCATTCCTGTATATATTTTTTTCACTTACTTATTTTCCCACTACATCATGTTTGGTTTTTTTCGCAGCTACTTTTCTAATGACCTGGCAATCGACCTAGGTACCGCTAACACCCTAATTTACATGCGTGAACGGGGTATTGTGCTTGACGAACCA
>CANISN010000249.1 GCA_947470165.1 Burkholderiaceae bacterium
AAATTAATCAGCCAAATATCTCCGCGTGAAACGATACTTTTTACCAAACCCAATCCTCATCGCCTTCATTAATAAAGTCACCCAATGCTAAGTTGTCTTCGCCAGCCTCACTAATTGCTTTTGAAGCCTCAGCCCAGCCTTCCCGGGGATTTTTTTTTGGCTTACTCAACACCAGTTTATTACCCTCAATAATTAAATCTGCTTCATCCTCAAAGCCTACTTGCTCAAGAATAGCCTTAGGAATAACTACTCCACGAGAGTTACCGATTTGACGAATTTGGAGATGCAACTGTTTTTTCATGGTACTAACAATGTTATAACTTTATAGCCTAAAAGTCAAGTCAATAATTTACGCCTGGCTAGTTAAGCAATTCATGTAAAAGCGCTTAACCTCTTGATCACAGCTCACATCCTTGGGCTGTATCGGTCGCTCCAGGGTAATACCTTCAATTGAGGTGCAACGACTTAAAGCGACATAGACTTGTCCTGAGGCAAATGCACCTGAGGAGAGATCAACTTTGATCTTATCGAGCGTCTTGCCTTGACTCTTATGAATGGTGACAGCCCAAGCAAGCATTAATGGGATCTGAACGAAGGTTCCGATGATATTTGGTGAAATTTTTCCTGACATCATGTCATGATCGTAGCGATAAGACTCCCACTGGTGCCCTTTGACTTCAACCGTGTTGGAGTAAGGGCCATTTTGTACCATGACCTTGACGGTGTTAGGGAGCAATTCACGGACTACGCCGATCGTCCCATTGACCCAGCGCTTGGGAAAGTTACTATCAGTTGCAGTAAACATCACTTTAGCTCCGACCTTCAGAGTAAGGTGATTAGGCGATGGTAGATTACGATCATCCACATTGAACTTGCCAGTGCTATTACCAGTATAGATTTTGGCATCCGTAGTTAATGCGCGTAAACCTGCACCATTAATTTGGTCGGCTCTTGCATTGGTCGTAGTCAAAGTAATTGTTTGCTCGTCAGCCTCTTTTTTGGTTTCATAGCAAACAGTATTTAAAGTATCTAACGCTTCATCAATATCTTGATTGATACGGATCTGATTGAGTAAGCCAGCAAAGTGCGCATCCTTCTGACGGAAGATCTTGGATAGCTCCACCATCGTGACATCTTTGCGGTGCAAGGCAATGGCACAGAAAAAATAAGGGCCTTCATAGCCACGCTCAGACAAGACCTGCATATCGGCATTGGAGACCACTGGCGGTAACTGAAATAAATCCCCTACAAACATCACCTGAATGCCACCGAAGGGTTGATTCTTATGCGGCCCATTCGCGCGCAGAAATAAATCCATCGCATCAACCACGTCTGCACGCACCATCGAGATTTCATCAATGATCAGGAGACGAATATCTTTGTAGAGACGCTTGTCTTTTAAGGGCTTGATATCTTCTTCAGGAAAAATCAAGCGTGGCGGGAGCCTAAAGAAGGAATGAATCGTCACCCCCTTTACTTGGAGTGCAGCCACGCCTGTTGGTGCCACTACCACCACATTACCGGGAATATGGTCTCTTAGATATCCAATGAGGGTGGTCTTACCGGTGCCCGCCTTACCGCTTACAAAAATATAGGGATCCCGATGCTCGATGGCGTCGATTACCTCTTGATATTCAGGGGTGATTTCAATGGCAGATGAGTCAACTACATTATTAGTCATCCCCTATTGTTTCATGGCATCAGCCACACACCGAAACCCAATGTATACCACCCCAACATCAGCAGACTTAGACTCGATATCAGACTCTTTTTGCCGTTCTGGGCCGTACCACCAGGATGCCCCACGGGTAATAAAACTGCCATTGCGCTCAGTAGCAGTCCACTCCCATACATTACCGCCCATGTCCAATAAACCATTGACGCCGGGCTTGGTAGTGCCCGCGGTGACATGCCCTGTGCCACGGTTTAAGGCGCCAGCAGGAGCTAAGCCTTTATAGTCTCCGCAGCCACTTAAGCAATGAGAAACCATTGGCGTGCTACCACCGGGAAATGGATAACGCTCACCTTTTACATACCCAGCAGGCGGATTAGCCCTTTGCTCTACAAACGCTGCGGAAGTCCACTCTGCATCGTTAGGCAAACGCTTCCCAAAATAACGACAGATAGATGCGGCTTCAGATTGATTGAGGTGCACTGCAGGCTCGGCATCTTTTGCCGGAACGCCATAAGGGGTTTTCCATGTCCAGCCTAGTTTCTTAACAAAACCAGATTCATAAGTGAGGCCGCCACCATTTTTCTCGGCTTGACTGACAAATCCAGTCGCATTAGCAAAAGTCTTTACATCAGCAATCGTCATCTCGGATTGATCCCAAGATACATTACCCACTTTAACTATAGCAATAGTAGAGGCTGGTGCGCTGGTAGCTGTTGAGGGTCTCAACATAAAATACAGCGCGATAACTGATAGCAAAATACCGAACAGAACAGAAGCAATATCAAATTTTTTCATGGGTGAAATCTAAAAAATAAAAAGCTCCGCAAAGAGAGCCTTAGGATACTGCAATATTCGGTGGGGCGAACGACGGGGCTCGAACCCGCGACAACCAGAATCACAATCTGGGACTCTACCAACTGAGCTACGTCCGCCACTGAAGACCTAGATTATAGCTTTTGGACCAAAACCCTGTCAAAAAAAGCCCTAGATAGTGGCTTTAGGATCCATTAAATTCAAAGGCGGCCCAATCTCCTAGGGTGAGGCTTGCATCAATGAAGAAATCTACAATAGCTGCCTTGCTCTGCACTTTGGCTAGCGCGTGATGATCTGAGAGGCGCTGGCGCCAATAACGCGATCCTGCTCTACCATGGGCTAATCCCAAGATATGTCTTGTGAATGCACCAATATAAAAAGGCTTATCTTTTAAGCGGCATTCGTCATACCAAGCCTGCACTTGCTTAACCAGTGCAATCTGAATGCGATGCCACTCAGTTTCGCTAAATAAGTAGCCTGTAGCTTCACCATCCGTCTTAATTAAATCATCCCAACCCAACAACATAGCGGGAAAGTGATACGCCGCCCTACCCACCATAAAACCATCAAAGTCATCCCAATGACCAGCAATTTGATCATTACTCTCTAAACCTCCATTGAGTAAGACCTTGAGATTTGGGAATTGCTTTTGCACATCTAAGCGAAGCTTTGCAGCCACTTCATAACGTAATGGC
>CANISN010000250.1 GCA_947470165.1 Burkholderiaceae bacterium
GCATCATCGCTTAATCGTGCGGGCATCGCTACTGCCAATGCTCCTCTACAGGCAGCGCATTTAGCTCCACTACTCACTCGCGTAGCAGATGGAACGATCTCTAATAAGATTGCTAAAGATATCTTTGCAATTCTGTGGGAAGAAGCCGTTACAGGCAAAACCATCAGCACGGTTGATGAAGTGATTGATGCTAAAGGTTTGAAGCAGATTAGTGATAGTGGTGAATTAGAAGCCATGATTGACAAAGTGTTAGCTGCCAATCAGAAATCTATTGAAGAGTTCCGCTCTGGTAAAGAAAAAGCATTTAACGCGTTGGTGGGGCAGATTATGAAGGCCTCACAGGGCAAAGCCAATCCAGGGCAGGTGAATGAGCTACTGCGTAAAAAGCTGAGCTAAAGAAATATATATCGCAGCAGATAACGCATTCGAAATTGAGAGAAAATAAATGAGCGCAATTGATCCCAAGCAAGCTGAACAAGAGGAGTTAGTGGCGGAGTGGTTGCGTGCGACCCCAGGTTTTTTTGAGCGCTATGCCAATCTCTTAAATGAAATTCGTTTAAAACATCCGCATGAAGATCGCGCAATTTCATTGCAAGAACGACAGATGACTTTATTGCGCACTCAGAATCAAGAACTCAATCGACGCCTGAGTGAGATGTTGCACTTTGGCAGCCGTAATGACAAAACACAACAGAGCTTAGTGGCTTGGTTGTTGCGCTTGATGGCTGCCAACACTAAGGTAGATGTTGAGTCTGCCGTTACTGTGGGTTTAGCGGAAGTGTTTGAGGTTGAATCGGCACAACTTTTATCACCCAATACTGCATTTGGTCCATGGATCGATACACCTCTGTGTGGATCAGCTAAAGAGTTAGCTACTGCCAGTGTGGATTTGTTGGCAACCCAAGTCGCTATCGATCCCGAATGGCAAAGTATGGTGGCTATTGGCTTGCCATTAGGTAAAAGTGTTGGCGCGGCCCAATCACCAGCCGTACTTCTGTTGGCAAGTAAGGATGAGACCCGCTTTACAGCCGATATGGGAGCTTTTTATTTGCGCCAGATTGCCGAGTTAACCGCTGCAGCTTTGGATCGTATCCAGGCTTATGAGCCCAGCACCAGCTAATCTTCATCCCTTGGTGCAAGAGTATTTGCACGAGCTGCACGTATTAAGGCAGCTCTCACCCCACACGCTTAAAGCTTATCGCATGGATTTGAGCGAGCTACAGACATTTGCAGTAGACGATGATATTGAGTTATTAAAAGTTACTAATGCTCATGTTCGTCGTTGGGCAGGGCGCTTGCATGCAAAAGGAAAATCATCTCGCACCATTGCTAGAGCACTTTCTGCCTGGCGGGGTTGGTATGACTGGCTGACGGAAAAGGATGCGCGTCGTGATGCGCAAGCGGGACGAGCTACTGTAAATCTGCTTGCAAACCCAGTCGACGATGTGAAGGCGCCAAAGCGTTTGAAGTCTTTGCCTAAAGCACTCTCGGTTGAACAGGCCCTTTCCTTGGTGCATCAGGCAGTCAAAGAGGCTGAAGAAAAGAAAGATTTAGAGACGGCGCGTGATGCCGCGATTATTGATTTACTGTATTCCTCTGGCCTACGATTATCAGAACTGCTGGGTATTGATGTGATACAGAGTAAAGATCGTCAGCATGAGTCCGCTGGTTGGTTGGATTGGGATGCAGCAGAGGTCACTGTTTTAGGTAAGGGTGGAAAACGTCGCACCGTACCTATTGGCAGCCCCGCTATGCAATCTTTGAAAACTTGGCGCGAGTTTCGGGATCAGGCCGAGCTAGCTGAGGATTCAATTGCTTTATTTATTTCAGCGACGGGCGCGCGTTTATCGCCTCGCACCGTTCAGGCGCGCCTACGCACCTTGGCTATGCGCGCAGGCCTTCCAACCCATGTTCATCCGCATATGATGCGTCATAGCTTCGCCAGTCATGTATTGCAGTCTTCCCAAGATTTACGTGCCGTTCAGGAGATGCTTGGGCATGCCAGCATTGCTAGTACCCAGATTTATACCTCTTTAGACTTTCAGCACCTAGCACAGGCATATGACAAAGCGCATCCACGAGCAAAGGCTGGTAAAGGCTGAGGAACTAGGTAAGATACTAGGTTTCCCACATGGGGAATGTATTGATAGATTTTAATAGGATCAATGATGGCGTTAATTCCGGTAACAATTCTCACAGGCTTTTTGGGCAGCGGTAAAACAACTCTGCTTAAACATATCCTGACTGAGCAGCATGGCAAAAAAATTGCTGTGATTGAGAACGAGTTTGGTGAGGAGAATATTGATAACGATATTTTGATCCAAGACAGCCAAGAAAATATTGTGCAAATGAGCAATGGTTGTATCTGCTGTACGATTCGTGGCGACTTAGTCGAAGCGCTTAATACGCTTTGGGAGCAACGTAAAGATAAAACAATTAGCTTTGATCGTGTAGTGATAGAGACCACTGGTGTGGCTAATCCAGGCCCTGTAGCTCAAACCTTCTTTATGGATGATGATGTTGCTGACCATTATGTTTTAGATGCTGTGGTCACCTTAGTGGACGCTAAGCATGGCCCACAACAGTTAACTGAGCATGAAGAGGCGCAACGCCAAGTAGGCTTTGCTGATCAAATCTTTATCACCAAGACGGACTTGGTAACGTCTGCTGAGGTAGATGCTTTGCGTAATCGTTTAATGCACATGAACCCCCGCGCACCGATTCAGGGGATTTCTAAGGGGGTAGTTCCGCTTGAGGCAGTTTTGGATCTTAAGGGATTCAATTTGAATGCTAAGTTGGACATTGACCCCCACTTTTTAGAGCAAGATGATCATGATCATGGGCACGACCACCATGACCACAGCGCTTGCGGTCATGACCATGGCCATGATCACCATGGGCATGCTGGCCATACAGACCGGATCCAATCCTTCGTTTTTCGTAGTGATAAACCCTTTGATCACAAAAAATTAGAGGACTTCCTGGGAGGCATTTTGGAGGTTTTTGGCGAGAAGATGTTGCGCTATAAAGGCGTGCTCTATGTTAAGGGTAGCAACCGAAAAGTGGTGTTTCAGGGCGTCCACCAGATGATGGGCAGTGATATGGCTGGTTTATGGGGTGCAGAACCCAAGCAAACCCGCATGGTCTTTATTGGGATTGATTTGCCTAAAGA
>CANISN010000251.1 GCA_947470165.1 Burkholderiaceae bacterium
AGCGAGAGCGAATAGTTGGCAATACACGATCAAGACGATCTGCCAACAAAATAAAGATTGTATTACTTGGGGGTTCTTCAAGAGACTTGAGCAAAGTATTTGCCGAATCAGCCCTGAGCATCTCTAGTGGGTAAACTAGAATCACGCGATTACCACCACGATGTGAACCAATCGAAAGTCCCTCGATTGCGCTGCGAGCATCTTCAATCGAAATACTTTTCTTTTCCTTTTTTTCAGGCGCATCACTATCGTCATCAGCCTGACTCGCCTTCTGTTTCTTAGGGGAGTCCATATCGCTCTCAAAATCGCCATGAGGCAAAAGCTTGCGATGCGTTTCAGGGACAAGGGCAATAAAGTCAGGGTGATTACCAGAATCAAACCAGCGACAGGCTTCACATTGATTACAGGGTTTGGCTACTGTAGCAGTCTCACATAAAAGTGCTTTGACTAATTCAATTGAGAATTCAAACTTACCAATGCCAGATTGGCCATGAAGTAAAACAGCATTTGGAAATTCAGATAGGTTGATACCATCCCAAATGGGCTCTAGCCATGGAGCAATTTTGTTTGCATATTCAGTTGGGATTCTGTGATCAATCATTTATAGCTTGATCACCAAGGACTGAAGTTCACTCCAAATCACATCCGGAGTTTGGGTAGCATCCACTAAATGAAAACGCTTAGGGTCTGTCTTTGCTCTTCGCAAATACTCTTGCCGCACTTTCTCAAAAAAACTTAAATCCATTTTTTCAAACTTATCTGGAGCTCGGGCTTTAGATCTTCTAGCTTCGGCGATTGCACCCGGTAGATCAAATAAAAAAGTGAGATTGGGTTGCAATAATGAACCATTCTCACGTCCCTGAACCCATCTTTCTAAATCGTTTAACTTTTCAAGACTCAAGCCACGGCCACCCCCTTGATAAGCAAAGCTGGCATCCGTAAAGCGATCAGAGATCACAATCTTGCCAGCCTGCAAAGCCGGCTCTATTACTTGGGCAATATGTTCACGTCGCGCTGCAAACATCAACAATGCTTCGGTCTCTAGATTCATGGGGGCATCTAGCAATAAGGCGCGTAACTGTTCTCCCAATTGGGTGCCGCCAGGTTCTCTAGTCATGACTACATCGCAATCTGGATAGCGTTCTTGCATAAGCTTGCCAAACGACTCGATATGCGTACTCTTACCAGCACCATCAATACCTTCAAAGCTAATGAAATATCCTGAAAATTGAGCGCTCATTATTGAGATTTCGTTTTAGATGGGGTGCCACGTTTACGCTGAAACTGATCTACTGCGTTTTCATGCTCTTTTAAGGTTTTAGAAAAATGGCTGCTGCCATCACCACGGGCAACAAAATAAATAGCATCACTTTTTGCTGGATGAATTACTGCCTGGAGCGACTCCTTACTGGGCATTGCTATTGGAGTTGGTGGCAAACCTTTGTGCATATAAGTATTGTAGGGACTGTCTTTACGAAGGTCGGTTTTTCGGAGATTGCCATCAAATTGAGGTCCAATGCCATAAATTACTGTTGGGTCTGTCTGTAAGAGCATATTTAGGTTTAGGCGGTTAATAAATACTGCAGCCACTAAAGATCGATCGCCTGAGCGCCCAGTCTCTTTCTCGACGATGGAGGCCAAAATGAGAAGTTCATAAGGGGTTTTTAGGGGGGTAGCTGCCTCCTTTTGCTCCCAAGCTAAGGTCAGTTGCTTTTGCATTGCTTGAGAAGCACGCTTAAAAATGGAGATGTCCGAGTCATCAGGATCAAAAATATAAGTATCTGGATAAAAAAGGCCTTCATCACCTGAATAAGAAAGATTTAAGGCTTGCAATAGCTCCTTAGAGCTCATCCCTTTAGTTTGATGTGTCAGAGCCGGATGCGCATCCATTTGCGCCCTAAGCTGCCAGATATTCATCCCAGGAATAATTGCCATACTCTCCCGAACACGATCACCGCGGGCAATTTGTTGCAAGATATTCGCCAAACTGGCTCGCGAGGCCAACAAGTAGGTACCTGGCTTTAGCTTTCCACCAACAAAAATCGCCCTTGCTGCAAGCTGAAAGATCAAGGGGTGAGAGTTGATGCCCTGTGTTGATAGTTGTTGCGAAATCGCAGCTAGACCAGATTGAGGTGCTATTTTTACTTTATAGGCGCCGCCATCTGGAACATTGGGTATACCAGGCACTACAGGCCATAAAAAGATGGCGCCATAGAAAAGGGCTAGGCAAGTAACTAAATAGATTACATAAGCTTTCCAGGACCTACCGTTAAATTGCTTCATAAATAGAGTTCTTCTCTGAAATTTTTGGCTCATCCAGCTATGATAAAAGCACATGACGCTTAAAACAAAAAATTCCTCTATGCCCAATACTCACTTAATCGACGGATTTACCCTGCTTCAAGAGTGGGGTTTGATCTTGGTAGAGGGTCCTGATGCTGCTACCCTCCTCCAAAATCAACTGAGTAATTCTGTTTTGAGTATGAGGCGGACCATTTCAGGTGGCATTGCACAGGGTTCTGACGCTGTTCGTCTTGTTGGCTATTGCAGCCCCAAGGGACGTCTTTTAGCGAGTGCTTGGGTCGGACTATTTCCGGAGTCAACTGAATCGGATGATCGATTCGCCCTCTTCATCTCTAAAGATATCGCAGCTACTACTGCGAAAAGGCTATCGATGTATGTATTGCGCTCTAAAGTGAAAGTAGTCGATGCCTCAAACGATTGGGGAATTTTTGGCGCCTATCAAGACATGTCAACAGAAGGTCAAATATCTCCTTCGATAGGTTCACTCGCATTGCGTATGCCAGATGTCTTGAGTAGTGACCAATCCTTTCAGCGTGTGCTGATTGCCCAAAAGAAAAATGAATCAGAATTAAGTGAATTAAAAACAAATGCCGCAGAGCTAGCCCAATGGAATTCTTTAGAAGTTTCAAGTGCGATCCCACGCATTGTTTTGGCTACACAAGAACAGTTTGTTCCGCAGATGATTAACTTTGAGTCAGTTGCAGGGGTTGATTTCAAAAAAGGCTGCTATCCAGGCCAAGAGATAGTTGCGCGCAGCCAATATCGCGGCGCCGTGAAGAGAAGGCTGCAACTCGCACATACTGCACCAACCCCATCCGCCCTTGAGCTAGCTAAACCTGGTACAGAGTTATTTCATGAGAG
>CANISN010000252.1 GCA_947470165.1 Burkholderiaceae bacterium
AGGATTTAAAGACGCCGTCAATAAACGTAAGTAATTTAGCTTCAGAATCTAAAGCCCGCATCAGAAATGGTGAGGGTTTTGTCCTTTAAGCTACACCTTGAGTGACACTTAGGCATCGCACAGTTTATTACACAGTCCCGATTTATGCTTCTAAGTCATTGAAATATATAGACTTTTGAACAGCCACGAATTCTTCTAAGGCGTAGGTCGCACGTTCGAATCGTGCTGGGCAGGCCAAAAATTCTCTCTTCTGGAGTGGTACTAAAAAAGTCAGTTCAGATTTCTTCCAGATCGGCCAGTCTACAAGAGAAGCTCAATCAGCCCTTTATTAACCCAGAAGTAATTAATGCGTGCTTAACATGCGCTTGGTGATTCGCTGTTATGTTCACAGCTGGAGGTCTAACAAGGGAGTTTGGAATTTGCCCGAGCTGAACTAAAGCTTCTTTGACGCAAGCAACCTCACTAGTGGGTGAACTCGGTTCTTGGTTTTCAAAGACCCCATCCATAATTGGGATACAAAAATCACGGTGGATATTTTGTGCTTTCACAGCATCGCCATTAATTGCAGCATCAATTAATTCCACCCATTTTGGCGTATAAATAACGCTGATACCAATTAGGGCTCCATGAACACCATGAAGTAACATTCCTAAAAGCGGAGGGGAATCCAGTGCAGCTAAAATAGAAAGTTTATCATGCAAGGCCTCCCAAATCTGTACATAGCGAGTTACAGTTCCGCAAGCTGCTTTCACTGCTACAACATTTTTAATTGAGGAAATCTTGACTAATGACTCTATTGAGTAGGCGCATCCAGAAGCATCTGGGTATTGAAACACAATCATAGGCAAGTCAACTTGCTCATCGAGCATTTTATAGAATTGATATGCTGATGCTGGGTTTTGAGCCAGCCTACGATATGGGCGAGCATCAAAGGGATTGAGCACTAAGAGAGCATCAGCTCCAGATTCTTTCGCAAGAAGACCGTCTTTGATGGCGGCAGGGCCTCTCCCTTCTATTCCACTAATTAAAATTTGGCCAGGTAGCAAAATCTCACGCGCTAAATGCAACACTTTTCTTTTTTCATCATCAGAAAGTTGCAAAATTTCTGCGAGGCCAGCGTTTACGGCAATTCCTTTAACGCCCTCTGTGTGAGCAGTTTCTTTAAGATGTCGAGCCAGGGCACCATAATCAATACTGAGATCATCCTTAAAAGGTGTAATCGTTGCAGGATATAGACCTCGAAGCACTAGGGATTTTTGATTTTCAGGCATAACAGATCTTTGGGATTTAAAGGTTAGGGCGGATTAATATTGTTTAGTTCAGGGGTGCTCCGCTTAAATTCTATAGTAAAGTTGGACTCTGACTAGTATGAATTTATAACCCTCCAAATGAAGACGAGAATTGCGAAGATGAAAAAATTCAAGAAATATATTGTTCTAGTTGCTTTCGTTGCTCTTGGTATAGGTGCAACACATGCTCAACCCTATCCTAGTAGGCCAATTAAATTAATAGTACCCTATGCCCCCGGTGGAGGTACTGATATTACGGCGAGATTGATTGCAAAACTACTCTCCACTAGCCTAAATCAGTCCGTTCTTGTTGAGAACAAGGCGGGGGCTGGCGGTACGATCGGTCAGGATTTTGCTTCTAAAGCATTGCCTGATGGTTACACTTTGCTTTTCAGCGCTGCTGGGCCTTTGACGATAACCCCATTCACCTATCCCAATCTGCCTTATGACCCAGTAAAAGGTTTTGAGCCAGTGATATTAATTTCTTCACAACCTTTAGTGCTAGTAGTTAATGCGGATTCAAAAATATATTCGGTTGCTGATTTGCTGCGGGCTGGGGTAGATGCAAAAGGCAGAATCAATTATGGATCCTTTGGTAATGGGAGTGCCGCCCATCTTGCTGGAGAGTCATTCAAAATGGCCACCAAAATGGATATGACGCATATACCATTTAAAGGAACCAATCCAGCATTAACTGCTTTGCTTGGTGGAGAAATAGATGTTTTATTTGATACTGTTAGTACTTCTGCCCCACTTATTAAATCTGGAAAATTAAGAGCCTTAGCGGTAAGTTCAAAAAATAGATCTTTGCTACTACCAGATGTTCCAACTCTTGCGCAAGCGGGTGTGAGTGGGTTAGAGGCAGGCACTTGGTATGGGATTCTTGCTCCTGCTGGTACAAGTCAAAAGATTGTTCAGAGACTGAATCAGGTCGTAAACAATGGATTGACCAATAGAGAGATTATTGAGGTTTTTTCTGCTGAGGGTTCGGTAATTTTGGGAGGAACACCTGAGCAGTTTAAAAACTTTATGACTATTGAGTTAAAAAAGAATGAAGTGATCGTTAAGGCGGTGGCCATTACATCAAATTAACCATCTTTTCTGTTATTTTTTTGCTAGAAGGACATATGTATTTAGCCCTTAGCCGAACAGCTGTACTTCTTGGCATGATTTTCTTGTATCCTTTCGCTGTCTAAGCCGCATCAAAAACCCTCTTACAGCAGTTAAACCCCAATAGATTGTGGTCTATAGGTATTGAGGAGCTACTTAAGGTTGATAACAGACTTTAAGTTGGTATAGGCAACAACCAACTAAGGTGTTAGTCGCACGTTCGAATCGTGCTAGGCAGGCCAAAATCTCAAGCAATTCAAGCGGATGCAGTAGCTACAGTGCTGCTTTAGTCCATTGCACAGTTTGCTTTATAGGTTGCTGGCATAAAACACTAAGATTTTCATTTGGGTTTGGACGTCTTAATCATTTTTTATTTTTGGTTCGTATTTACACTTAGACTGTTATTGGCATCATCCTGGTAACTTTAAGAATAAAAATATCTTCACTCATTCACCTTCAAGCTTCTAATATTTTTTAATCAATGGCGCGCGGGCATCCTTTTCAAGCGCAGAAGTTAGCAAATCTAAGGTTGTTAGAAAATCCACTCCTTGCTTTGAAGTCAATGGAGCCATAATTCTTAAATAGGCTTTATTAACAGGAGATTTCGCCTTTTTTATCATTTCGAATCCATTATTCGTTAAGTTAATCGAAAACCTTTTCTTGTTGCCGGCCAATCTAATTCGAGAAATTAATTTACGTTTTTCTAAATTACGAATAATGTGTAGAGTCGTTACTTTATCCATACCGATTAATTTTGC
>CANISN010000253.1 GCA_947470165.1 Burkholderiaceae bacterium
CCAAGTCAAGGCCTTTCATGCTGCTTTAGGACTTACTGCACTCATCGTGACTAAGTTAGACGGCACCGCTAAAGGGGGCGTCATTTGCGCATTAGCCCACACTCTGGATCTTGGTCTAAAACCAGCGGTTTTAGCTCTGGGTAAAGGGGAGGGAATTGATGATTTAGCCCCCTTCACTGCAGCCCAATATTCATCAGAATTATTCAATTAAATCAAATACTTATAGAATTAAAAAACTATTAGCACTCTCTTGACAAGAGTGCTAAAATGAATGTCTATTAACACCTGAAATACATCAAAAGAAAAATGATTCAAAAGAAAGCTAACAAACCACAATTGCAAGCAAGGCAAACACTGCCAGCAGCGCAAACTGCTGGGGCTTCGCTTGCCTTTCCGATGTTGCCCTCCCTCGGAGTTGGCACACTCGACTCTTATATCTCATACGTTAATCGCGTGCCCATGCTGAGCGCTGCAGAAGAACTGCACCTAGCGCAGGAGTTTCGTCGTACTGAAAATGTGGATGCGGCGAAAACTTTGGTTCTCTCGCACCTTCGCCTAGTGGTATCTGTTGCACGCCAATATCTTGGCTATGGCATCCCTCACGCCGACTTAATTCAAGAAGGTAATATCGGCCTGATGAAGGCCGTTAAGCGCTATGACCCTAATCAGGGTGCACGCTTAGTCTCTTACGCAATCCATTGGATTAAGGCAGAGATTCACGAGTACATCCTAAAGAACTGGCGCTTAGTTAAAGTTGCTACAACTAAAGCACAACGCAAACTATTCTTTAATTTGCGTAGCAACAAACCTACTCTAGCCACCCTCACTCCAAACGAGGTAGAAGCTTTAGCCAAGGCTCTTGATGTCAAGGGTTCCGACGTTAAAGAAATGGAAATGCGCCTTGCCGGCGGTGATGTCGCCCTAGAGGGTGATGACAATGAGGATGAATCTGCTTATGCACCAATTCAATGGCTGGCTGATAACAGCCAAGAGCCTACCCAGAAGATGGCTACAGCTGCAACAGACGCATTGCATGGCCCTCAACTTGATCAAGCACTCATGGCCCTAGATGAGCGCAGCCGTAATATTGTCCAATCACGCTGGTTAGCAATGGATGCCGATGGAAATGGTACGAAAACACTGCATGATCTCGCCAGCGAGTATGGCATCTCAGCAGAGCGTGTTCGTCAAATTGAAACGGCTGCACTCAAAAAGATGCGTAGCCTGCTACAAGCACAAGCACAAGCAGCCTAAAAAACACTCTATCTATTGTGCAGCTTTTATTTCAGAAGTTCTTTCAAGTCTTGCGCCAAGATTTCAGGACCTTGCGCATGCTTGATGTAAAGACGTAAACGCCCCTCTGGGTCGAAAGCATAACTGCCTGCAGTGTGATCTATGGTGTATGAACCCGCACTCGTTCCAGGTACTTGCTTGTAATAGATCATAAAGTCCTTAGCAACTTTTTCTAAAGCAGCCTGGTCTGCAGGGCGCAAACCCAAGAAACGCTTATCAAATGCAGGAACATACTGCTTAAGAATTGCTGCAGTATCTCGATCAGGATCAACCGTGATAAATAAAACCTGCACCTTGTCAGCCTGAGGTCCCAATAAAGTCATGACCTGCTGCATCTCGGTGAGCGTCGTTGGACAAACATCTGGGCACTGGGTATATCCAAAGAAAATCACTACCGCTTTGCCTTTAAAGTCAGATAAGGTTCTCACTTTGCCATCGGGATCAAGCAGACTGAAATCATTGCCAAACGCCTTACTACCCGTAATATCGACATTCTTGAAGCTAGGTTTTGGACTACAGGCAATAAGCGCCAATCCCATAAATGACAACATCAATATACGGACAAAGCGGGAATTTAATCTTGATAAATTCATATTCATCTCAAATGAAGTAATGATCTATTAATAGCGCTGCAAACAATAGGGATAAATAGCTAATCGAAAATTTGAACGTCTTCTTTGCCAGTGCATCGCTATAAGAAATAAATAAAGCAATCGCATAGGCTAAGAATGTCAAGCCTAGAATGACTGCAGAAATAAGATATACCATGCCACTCATACCGTAAATATAAGGAAGTAAGGTGGCGGCAATCAGAATCAAGGTATATAACAAGATGTTGAGGAGCGTGAAACGCTCGCCATGAGTCACTGGCAACATCGGTAAACCACTTTGAACATAATCATCACGACGATACAAAGCAAGAGCCCAAAAGTGTGGTGGAGTCCAAACAAAAATAATTAATACCAATAGCCATGCTTCTGCAGACACCGTATTAGTAACGGCTGCCCAACCCAAGGCTGGCGGCATTGCGCCAGAGAGCCCACCAATCACAATATTTTGAGGCGTTGCAGGCTTTAGTAACCAGGTATAGATAACGGCGTAACCAACAAAGGTTGCCACTGTGAGCCACATGGTTAATGGGTTACAGAAGTTCCACAAAATTACCGCGCCTAAACTACCGAGCAAAATAGAAAAAATAGTAATATGAAAAGGTGTTACTTCACCAGTAGCAGACGGTCTCCATGCAGTACGCTTCATCTTGGCATCAACTGCCTGCTCAATCAAACAGTTCATCGCAAAGGCTGCACCCGCTAAAAGCCAGATACCCACGATACCGCCAATCAGCACTGGATAAGGAACCATGCCTGGTGTTGCCAAGAACATTCCAATGACGGCACAAAAGACTGCGAGTTGAGTAACGCGTGGTTTAGTCAACACCCAGTACTGGCGCCAGCGTGGCATCGCTACAGGTTTAAAGGGGCTTGGACTACTCATAATGGTTTAGCTATCTTAATATGAAGGGGAGCTCTCCAAGACGCCCACTGACTTAATCTCACCAGGCAAAAAACTAGTGCAGCGGAGCCTGCGGTATGCATGAGGGCAGCTGCTAGAGGCCACTGAAAAACGACATTAGAGATGCCAGTAATGAGTTGCAGAGCTAGAAGCGCTAATAACAATTTTGCAAAATAGCTTATCCCCGACAAAGCTGGATTACTCACTTTCAAGGCGCCAATACCAAATGCTCCCAGGACCAGCAAAACACTTACTGCAAAGATACGATGCGCCCAGTGAATTGTTTGTAAGGCAACGGGAGAAATAAACTCGCCCTGAGCATTGAGACCTAATGGA
>CANISN010000254.1 GCA_947470165.1 Burkholderiaceae bacterium
AATCCAATGGTGTAGATACCTTCGTCAGAAATATTCGGATGGTGGCCAAAAAATAGTAATTCGGTAGGGTGAACGATACTAAAAAATAGCCCCTCTGCCAAAATAGAAACTAAAAAAGACGGCCACATAATCCAGATAAATAGGCGGTACTTCATTGGCGAACCTGCTCAACTTTTAGTCCACGCTTAAGAACGCCATCCCGCACTGGCTTGTCTGCATATAAATTAATGGCAAGATAAATCGTAATCACGCATCCAATTGCAGCTATCGCAGGTCCGCTAATGAGCAACCATGGCCACATTTGCTTGTACCAGGACTTACTTGCTTCTTGTTCTGACATATTCATCCTCCTCATCTTTCGCTATATAGATTAGCGGGGAATAATAAAGCTTGATTTTTCTTCACGAGTTCGGATGATCATCCCATCCCCAGATAGCTCCTGAGCAAGTACATCAAAATGAATTGGGTAGTTACCCGATTCATTTACACCAATTACTGTACTTACTTTGATTGGCATCAGTAAATTACTTGCTGGACCAATCTTAATCTCAGTAACAAGCTGCCCCTGAGAATTCAATATTTTTAAATCTGGCAAGCCAGTTGCCTTCACTTGCACATTCATATTATTTTCAGAGGCATTCATAATCTGAATGCGGTAGATATTTTCAATCCGGACACCGTCTACTTCTCGAGCTAAAGCCCCACGATCTCGCATGATATCCACTCGCAGGGGATTACGTGTCGCTAGAGATATCAAGAAGGCAGTAGAAAGAATAGAAATAAAAGCGGCATAAATCAAGACGCGGGGACGCAAAATATGGCGTTTCGTACTCTGATTACTCTCTTGATCCTCAATTGCCCGTTCAGTTGTGTACCGAATCAACCCTTTTGGATAATCGACTTTTTCCATCACTTGATCGCAAGCATCAATACATGCTCCACAACCAATACACATGTATTGAAGGCCATCCCGAATATCAATACCCGTTGGGCAGACTTGAACGCAAATACTGCAATCAACACAATCACCTAAGCCAAGATTTGCATGATCATCGGACTTACTGCGACTACCTCTTGGCTCTCCACGTATCTTATCGTAGGTAACTATGAAAGTATCTTTATCAACCATCACGCTTTGGAAGCGGGCGTATGGGCACATATATTTGCAAACCTGTTCACGCATAAATCCAGCGTTCCCCCAAGTAGCAAAGCTATAGAAACACAGCCAAAAGGTTTGCCATGGACCTAGTGATAAATGCAGGATGGCCGTACTCAGCGTTTCAATAGGTGTGAAGTAAGCAATGAAAGTAAAGCCAGTCAAAAATGCAATGATGAGCCATAGAAAATGCTTAGTGATTTTTAGACGCCACTTGTGGATGCTCCAAGGCCACTCTTCACCATCTAAGCGAATCCGTACAAATCGGTCACCCTCAACCTTGCGCTCGATCCACATAAAGATTTCGGTATAAACCGTCTGTGGACAGGCGTAGCCACAAAATAAGCGGCCAGCAACCGCAGTAAATAGAAAGAGTGCTAATGCAGAAAGAATCAGCAGAAGCGTCAGGTAGATCACATCCTGTGGCCACAAAACCAAGCCAAAGATATAAAACTTACGCTGAATTAAATCAAAGAGTACCGCTTGACGGCCATTCCAACTGACCCATGGCAAGCCATAAAATAATAGTTGGGTAGCAATAACTAAGACAATTCTCCAGCGAGCAAAGATGCCGCTTACTGAACGTGGATAAATCCTTTGTCGGACTTCATAAAGAGATTCCTCGATGACATCTATAGCAATAGGCTTTCTAACTGGCGATCGATCTGACACGAGTTACTTAGCTGCAGATTTATTATTCGATAAACCCCAAACATAGGCTGTTAAGAGATGGATCTTCTCAGAACTGAGCACTTTATCTTGAGCAGGCATCATTGCCATACGACCCTTAGTAATAGTCTCAATAATTACTGCTTCTGAGCTGCCATATAACCAAGTCTTGTCAGCTAAGTTCGGGGCACCTAAGGCAATATTGCCTTTGCCATCTACGCCGTGACAAGCTACGCAATTGGCCTTAAATACCTCCGCACCACGAGTAATCCTCAAATCATCCGCTGGTAAGCCAGAGAGGCTGCGAACATAATTTGTCACATCCACAATTTGCTTATCCTCCAACTGAGGGAATGGAGGCATGACACCGCCACGGCCGTTCACAATAGTGGTCTTAATATTTTCTGGGGAGCCACCATAGAGCCAGTCGCCATCAGTTAAATTTGGGAAACCTTTAGAGCCACCCGCATCTGAACCATGACACTGTGCGCAAGAGTTCAAGAATAAACGTTGGCCCATTTCACGAGCCTTTGGATCTGCAGCAACCTGCTCGATATCCATCTTGACGTATTTTGCATAAACAGGCTTCAACTCATCATTCGCATTTGTCATAAAGCTCATGAGTGCACCATCAGTGCTATAGCCCAAGATACCAGGATAAGAACCTAATCCTGGATATAGCACTAAGTAAACTAAGGCAAAGATGCATGACAACAAGAACATCCACATCCACCAACGCGGCAATGGATTATTTAACTCACGCAAATCACCGTCCCAAACATGCCCCGTATCAGCAACCGCACCATCAGCCGTATGTAATACCTTAGCTTTACGTTGTGAAAACAGCAGCCAGATACACCAAACAATACCAAGCAATGAAACGAGTGCAATGTAAATACTCCAAGCGCTACTAAAAAAGTCACTCATGATTTGTCCTTACTAAATTCATCTGGGATATCAAATGGAAGCTCGGCTGACTCCTTGTTAGCGGACCGCCTACTCGGTGACCATGCCCACCAAACAATTCCAACAAAAAAGAGGAGTCCTATTACTGTTGAAAATGCAGAGAGATAAGGTGTAATCAGTTCCATTTGATTGATATCGTTTTAATTAATAATTCTGGTAATTTACTTAGTCACTACTTCATCAATAGTGACGTAACGACGTGAAATACCTAAGCCTTGGAGATAGGCAACTAATGCATCCATCTCCGTCTTACCTTCTAGCTCTTTAGGTGCCTTAGAGATCTCTTCATCGGTATAAGGCACTCCAAGCCGACGCATTGCAAGCATGTGCGC
>CANISN010000255.1 GCA_947470165.1 Burkholderiaceae bacterium
CGATATATTGAAGCCTGGTATTCGTCGCGGTGTATTAAGTATCATTTGCTGGACTTCCCCAAGTGAATCTTTGCCTAGGGGTGAACGTATTCGGTTGACTCTGGAGGTACTTGGCCCCATCTTTGTCAAGTTTGGACAAGTGCTCTCTACGCGACGCGATCTGTTGCCAGAAGATATCGCTAATGAATTAGCTAAGTTACAGGATCAAGTACCACCATTTTCCAATGCAGAATCACGACACTTAATTGAGAAGGCACTTGGGCTGCCTATAGAAGAAATTTTTATTAGTTTTAATGCAACACCAGTAGCCAGTGCCTCTGTTGCTCAAGTCCATTTTGGAACTTTACGTGCTACTGAGAGGCATCCAGAATGGGATGGGCGTGAAGTTGCGATCAAAGTCCTACGTCCAGGCATCCTCCCAGTCATTGAGAGTGACATTGCTTTAATGTACGACTTAGCAAAAATTATTGAAAAACTATCCTCCGATGGCCGTCGTTTAAAGCCAACTGAAAATGTTGCCGAGTTCGATAGATATTTGCATGATGAGCTCGATCTCATGCGCGAGGCTGCTAATGCTAGTCAGCTAAGAAGATATTTTATTGATTCAGACAAGCTCATGATTCCAGAAATGTATTGGGATTTATGTCACACCAATGTGATTGTCATGGAAAAAATGAATGGTATATCTATCGGACGTTTTGATGAATTACGTGCTGCAGGAGTGGATTTCAAAAAATTAGCAGCAGAGGGTGTAGAGATATTCTTTACTCAAGTATTCGAACATGGTTTTTTCCATGCAGATATGCATCCCGGAAACATCATGATTAGCTTAGAGCCAGATAGCTTTGGACGATTTATATCTCTAGATTTCGGGATTGTTGGCGCATTAAGTGAATCTGATAAAAACTATTTAGCGCTCAACTTTTTAGCCTTCTTTAATCGAGATTACCGGCGTGTAGCAGAATTGCATGTGGAATCAGGTTGGGTGCCTGCAGATACCCGTGTAGAAGAATTAGAGGGTGCAGTACGCTCCGTTTGCGAACCTTACTTTGATCGACCTTTAAAAGATATTTCTTTGGGCATCGTGCTGGTGCGTTTATTCCAAACATCTCGTCGTTTTAAGGTTGAAGTACAACCACAACTATCCCTGTTATCAAAGACATTGTTAAATGTAGAAGGTCTAGCGCGTGAACTGGACCCTGATCTGGATCTTTGGCAGACTGCAAAGCCGATTTTGGAAAAATGGATTAGTCGACAGTTGGGTTGGCGCGGATTGATTGAGGGTCTTAAAAGCGAAGCACCCTCCTGGGCAAAAATACTGCCAACCTTACCCCGTCTGATTGCGGAGAGTTTGGCACAAGGGCGCGCCCCACAAAGGGAGCAAAATGGGGAATTAGAGCTCTTGAAGGACCTTTTATTGCAAGAAAGACGTACTCACCGCCTATTGGTGGGAGTTTTATTGTTCGCTGGTGGCTTTTTCGCTGGAATTTTGATCATCAGCCTTGGTCTTTATTAGTCTGTCGCCTCTCATTGCTTAAACCGCTAAAATGCCAGGTTAGACAAAGCGCAAGCATAGGCATATGAAAAAATACTTTATCGCAGGCATTCTGGTATGGACACCGATTTCAATCACTATTTGGGTGATTGCTTGGGGATTAGGTCTACTCGACGGTGTTTTTGGCTCGGTTATGCATGCCATGATTGCTGTATTCCCAAGCCAGTTTGCAAACGACATGCAGCATTTCCGCGAATTGCCTGGCGTTGGCGTTTTGATCGTGGTTGCAGTCATCATGTTCACGGGGCTTCTCGCGATTAGTTTTGCTGGCCAGTGGTGGATGAAGGTGTGGGATCGCTTCATGAACCGCATTCCGATTGTGCGCTCTATTTATTCCAGTGTTAAACAAGTTTCCTCCACTTTATTTTCAGGCAGTGGTCAAGCCTTTAGCAAAGCATTGTTGATTCGCTATCCGCATGCAGATTCTTGGGCGATTGCATTTCAGACGGGCATGCCTGCAAGAGAGGTTGCCGCAAAGTTAGGCGAAGACTATGTCAATGTATTTTTACCAACTACCCCAAATCCAACCTCTGGATTTTTTATGATCGTCCCGCGTGCACATACTATTGAATTGGAGATGAGTGTCGAAGAAGCGCTCAAGCATATTGTTTCAATGGGATCCGTTCCTCCTGGCAGTTCAACTGGTTTGACCGCTACTGGGTCAAACCATCATCTTTGATTTATAGGAAATTGTTATGTCGATGCGAAGCCACACCTGCGGTCAGGTAACCGAATTACTTGTCGGTCAAGAAGTGACCCTTTCTGGTTGGGTTAATCGCCGCCGTGACCACGGGGGTGTGATTTTTATTGACTTGCGTGATCACCAAGGTTTTGTCCAGGTCGTGTGTGATCCAGATCGCCCTGACATGTTTGCTTTGGCAGAACAGGTTCGCAATGAGTTTTGTATTCAGATCAAAGGCTTGGTGCGTGCACGTCCTGCTGGCACTGAGAATAATGATTTAGTGAGTGGCAAAATAGAAGTCCTGTGCCACAGTTTAGTCATCTTGAATGCCTCGATTACCCCTCCATTCCAATTGGATGATGAGAATTTATCTGAGACAACTCGCTTAACTCATCGCGTTCTAGATTTGCGTCGTCCACAGATGCAAAAGAATCTACGTCTACGTTACAGCGTTGCCATGGAATGCCGTCGTTACTTGGATGCTGCGGGCTTCATTGATATTGAAACTCCAATGTTGACAAAGAGCACGCCTGAAGGTGCCCGTGACTATTTAGTGCCATCGCGTGTTCATGATGGCCAGTTCTTTGCTTTGCCACAATCTCCACAGCTGTTTAAGCAGTTATTGATGATTGCCGGCTTTGATCGTTACTACCAAATCACTAAGTGTTTCCGAGATGAAGATTTGCGCGCTGATCGTCAGCCTGAATTTACCCAGATCGACTGTGAAACAGCTTTCTTAGATGAGTTAGAAATTCGTGAGTTATTTGAAAACATGATCCGTCATATATTCAAAACTACGATGAATGTGGAGCTAGCAAATCCATTCCCAACTATGCCTTACTCTGAGGGTATGGCACGCTTTGGTTCTGATAAGCCCGATCTTC
>CANISN010000256.1 GCA_947470165.1 Burkholderiaceae bacterium
AAGCAGGCATCACTACGAAGAGTAAGAAATATACTTGTGACAAGCCAAAGCCTAAGGCGCCAATCGATGCAATTGCATTGAAATCAGCAAACTGGGTTGGGTAATCGGCATAACGACGTGGCATACCTGCTAAGCCCAAGAAGTGCATTGGGAAGAAAGTAATATTGAAAAAAATCATGGAAGACCAGAAGTGGATCTTGCCACGAGCTTCATTAGCCATATAGCCAGTCCACTTTGGACACCAGTAATAAAAACCGGCAAACATTGCAAATAAAGAACCGGCTACCAATACGTAATGGAAGTGAGCAACAACGTAATAAGTATCTTGTAAGCCAATATCAATTGGTGCCATCGCCAAGATCAGACCAGTAAAACCACCCATAGTAAATACAAATATAAAGCCAACCGACCACAACATCGGGGTTTCAAAGGTCATTGAACCCCTCCACATAGTGGCTACCCAGTTGAAAATCTTTACGCCAGTAGGAACCGCAATCAACATCGTCGCGTACATAAAGAACAGCTGACCCGTTACAGGCATACCAGTTGCAAACATGTGGTGAGCCCAAACGATAAATGACAAGATCGCAATAGATGAGGTTGCATACACCATGGAGCTATAGCCAAACAATGTTTTTCTAGAAAACGCAGGGATAATTTCACTCACGATTCCAAACGCTGGAAGAATCATGATGTAAACCTCTGGGTGACCAAAGAACCAGAAAATATGTTGGAACATGACTGGGTCACCGCCGCCAACTGCGGAAAAGAATGAAGTGCCAAAATGGCGGTCTGTGAGCACCATGGTAATAGCTCCAGCTAACACCGGCATTACAGCAATCAACAAATAGGCAGTGATCAACCATGTCCAGCAGAACATAGGCATCTTCATCAATGTCAAGCCAGGGGCGCGCATGTTCAAGATGGTCACAATGATATTAATAGAGCCCATGATTGAAGAAGCGCCAAGCAGATGTAAGGCGAAAATAGCCATATCTAAACCAGGGCCCATTTGCGAAGTCAAAGGCGCATATAAGGTCCAACCACCTGCAGGTGCTCCGCCTGGAGCCAAGAATGAGCCGAACAATAAGCAAGCAGCTACCGGAAGAATCCAGAAGCTAAAGTTATTCATTCTGGCAAAGGCCATATCAGATGCACCAATCTGCAATGGCACCATCCAGTTTGCAAATCCAACAAATGCTGGCATGATCGCGCCGAACACCATGATCAAGCCATGCATAGTCGTTAATTGATTAAAAAACTCAGGGCGCAAGAATTGCAAACCAGGCTGGAACAATTCCAAACGAATACCTAAAGCCATAACACCACCAGCCAGTAAGCTGATGAAGGAGAAGATCAGGTACATCGTGCCGATGTCTTTGTGATTAGTTGCGAACAACCAACGACGCCAGCCATGTGGCGTGTGATCATCATGCGCGTGATCGTGTGCGTGATCGAGGGTAGTTGAGATGGTGTTCATGGATTACTCCGGTTTAGTTTGATCTGTGTAAATTAGTGGAGCTCTTACTTGCCAGCGCGTGCAGAGACAATATCTTGAGTTTGAATAATTTCACCCGTTTTATTACCCCAAGCATTGCGGGTATAGGTCATTACTGCAGCGATATCGCCATCAGAAATAACACCAGCCCACTTCGGCATCGCACCCTTGCCATTAATCATGATGTTGTACTGAGCGGCTTTAGGCCCAAGAACCATTTTGCTGCCATCTAATGCCGGGAATGCACCTGCACCTTTACCGTTGGGCTGGTGGCATGCTGCACAATTTGACGCATACACTTTTGCACCACGCTCTTTTTGCTCATCTAATGTGTAAACCTTGGTAGGATCATCAGAGGCGGCACCCATTTCTTTTTTCTTCTGCTCTACCCACTTTGTGTAGTCCTCTTGAGAGACTACATTCACTACAATCGGCATAAACGCGTGCTGTGCTCCACACAACTCGGAACATTGCCCACGATAAACACCGATCTTATCGGCACGGAACCACGTATCGCGGACAAATCCAGGAATCGCATCTTGCTTTACGCCGAAGGCCGGAACCGCCCATGCATGGATCACGTCATTTGCAGTAGTGATAATCCGAATCTTCTTGCCAACCGGTACAACCATTTCGTTGTCGACTTCCATCAAATAGGTGCTTGATTTTGCTTCCAAGTTATTAATGGCTTCACGTGAAGTAGACAGAGTGGACAAGAAATTAATTCCCTCGCCTTCGCCTTTGATGTAGTCGTAACCCCACTTCCATTGGTAGCCAGTGGTTTTGATGGTGATATCGGAATTAGTAGTGTCTTTCATAGCGACAACTGTTTTGGTCGCTGGCAAGGCCATACCAATGACGATTAACAATGGAATGACTGTCCAAATAATTTCAACAGTTGTGCTCTCATGGAATGAGGCAGATTTAGCACCCAATGACTTGCGATGCTTAAGGATGGAATAGAACATCACCCCAAAAACAGCAACAAAAATCACTGCACAAATAATCAACATCATCCAGTGCAGCCAATGAATCTCTTGCATAATTTTTGTTGCAGGTGCAGCAAAATTTAACTGATTCACGGCTGGGCCGCCTGGCATATTTTCTGCTGCGCTAGCAAAAGCTGTGCTGAAGGCTGCTACAAAAAAGAGCATAGCCCTAGTGACTTTTCCAAATAAATTCATCTTATTCTCTGTTTATTGTCGTGAACTACCGTGGCAATACAGCCCCAAATAGCCCAAAAATGCGGTATCAAGCCAAAACATCCAGCACCGATTATAGGGTTAATCTAGCCCAAGAACAAACCGATCTAATTAGACCGACCTCAATCTTAATAAAGGTTTAAAAGATAGTAAACACTTACACTTAAGCAGAATCACTCCTAGTATTGCGTCCGATTTGATTTGGGTCAATATAGGCGATGTGATCCTGCGCTCTGGCCAAGTGCTTACCCAATACCCAAGCATGTCCATAAACGAGCTCTAAAGTGAGTTTTTTGGGTAATTTAGCGGTTGGAACCCTATTTTGGTCTTTAGGATCAAGTAAATTTAAGTCCTGAGCATCGGTCCACAACACTGCGTCAGACTCGTAGTCCAAATTGAGAAACTCCATATCCA
>CANISN010000257.1 GCA_947470165.1 Burkholderiaceae bacterium
CTTAAAGAGATTTCCTATATTCATGCTGAGGCATATCCGGCTGGTGAGTTAAAACATGGCCCACTTGCACTCGTTACTGAGAAGATGCCAGTAGTCACTGTGGCCCCCAAAGACGACCTGCTGGAGAAGCTTAAGTCTAATATGCAGGAAGTTAAAGCACGCGGTGGCAAGCTATATGTATTTGCAGATCAAAATACTGATATCACCAGCAGCGAGGGTATAAACGTCATTCGTTTACCTGAGCACTATGGCAATCTTTCCCCAATCCTGCATGTAGTCCCCTTACAGCTTTTGGCGTATCACACTGCCTGCGCTCTGGGCACGGATGTCGATAAGCCACGGAACTTAGCTAAGAGCGTTACCGTAGAGTAATCCCTCGAGCGCAGTAAAAAGTAATAACAAAGTAATCATTACTCTCATTGGGAAAACATGAAAAAAGTCATCGGTATTCAAGGCAACGATCGAGGTCATTGGGTCGGTGACGGCTTTCCAGTGCGTACTTTGTTTTTTTATCAAGACCTAGGGAAGCAAATGAGCCCATTTTTGATGCTCGATTACGCAGGCCCAGCAGAGTTCCCCCCAACGACAGAGCGCAAAGGTGTGGGCTCGCACCCCCATCGCGGTTTTGAAACAGTCACCATTGTTTATAAAGGTGAAGTAGCACATAAAGATTCCACAGGGCAGGGCGGCGTGATTGGGCCTGGGGATGTGCAGTGGATGACTGCTGGCTCAGGTATCTTGCATGAGGAGTTTCATGCAGAAGGATTTGCTAAAAATGGCGGAACTCTGGATATGGTTCAGCTTTGGGTTAACTTGCCAGCAAATCTCAAAATGACTAAGCCGGCTTATCAAGCTATTCTCGATCAGCAGATTCCTGCTATTGAGCTAAAGCATGGTGTAGGAGTCGCACGCATCATTGCCGGAGACTTCGATGGCCATAAGGGTCCAGCACATACCTTTACGCCAATGAATGTCATTGATCTGAAATTACGTAAAGGTAAGGCAACCATTGCCACCCCTGAAGGTTGGAATACTTCCCTCGTAGTACTTAAGGGCGCTGTTGAGGCTGGTGATGGCGTAGTAGCCAAGGACGCTCAAATGTTGATGTTTAGTAGCCAGGGTCAAGATATTCAGCTCAATGCTTTGGAAGACTCCATTGCCTTATTACTCAGCGGAGAGCCTATCGATGAGCCGATTGTGGGATACGGCCCTTTTGTCATGAATACTAAGGTAGAGATCGCTCAGGCGATGCAGGATTTCAATAGCGGAAGCTTTGGAAAAATCGCTCACTGATAACATCGCTTAAGAGTAAAAATTTTATTTGACTTCTACACTCAGCTATGTACAAAAATTTATTATTTAAATCAAGGCGTTACAAATACTAGTTTATAAAAGTGTGTTCAAATATTACTTGTAAAAAAGGATATTTGTTCCCCTTCATGTTTTATTCAAAAGATTTGTCTATGTTGCGTTTGACCTCGCTACTTTCTGCGGGGCTTCTCTCTTCGTGTGCAGTGGGTCCTAACTTTAAGCAACCAAACGCACCTAATACTTCTAGCTATACCGAGACCACTCTCTCTAAGAAATTGGCAACTGCGCCGGGAGTTTCTGGTGGGGCTCACCAGGAGTTGATTGCTGGGGCGGATATTGAAGCTCAGTGGTGGGAATTATTTAAGTCCCCTGAGTTAGATATTCTTATCAAAAAAGCCTTGCAGAAAAATCCAAATTTGGGCGCTGCTGATGCAGCCTTGCGTGCAAGCCAAGAGAATGTTAGCGCGCAAATTGGCGGACAGTATTTCCCGGCTATTGGCTTGAATGGGGGCGCTACACGACAGTTGCAACCTGCCGCAATCTATGGCTTACCTTTTGGATCCGATACCTACAATTTGTATAACGCTTCAGTTAATGTTACTTATAAGTTGGATGTTTTTGGCGGTGCCCGCCGTGCGGTAGAAGGCGCTAGAGCACGGGCAGAGATTGCGCAGTTTCAGTTAGAGGGCGCATATCTATCTTTAACCGCTAATATTGTGACAGGAGCGGTTCGCGAGGCAGCACTGCGAGCTCAGATGCAAGCCACTGAAGAAATTCTCAAAGCACAAATTAATTTAGCTGAGGTTACAGAAAAGCAACTAGCAATCGGAACGGTTTCTAAGGTTGACGTCACCTCGCAAAGAACCTTGGTAGCTAACTCTCAAGTAGATTTATTTACCTATGAGCGCAATCTTTCCTTTACGCGCAATCAGTTGGCAGTCTTGGTTGGTGAATTGCCTAGTAATGCCAATATCGCAAAGTTTGATTTGAAGTCTTTGCATTTACCAGAGAAGTTGCCGCTGTCACTACCATCAAGCCTGGTACGTCAGCGGCCAGATGTACGTGCAGCTGAAGCGCAACTGAAAGCAACAAATGCCTTAGTTGGTGTCGCGACTGCAAACTTATTGCCACAATTTAATATTACGGGTGCCATTGGCTCTGCAGCTTTAACAAGCAATGCGCTCTTTGGGCCTAATGCTGCTTTATGGTCAGTTGCTGGTGGGATCTTCCAGCCACTTTTTCAGGGCGGGCAGTTGTTAGCCCAACGTCGCGGCGCTATAGCCAATTACGAGCAAGCTGTTTATCAATACCAAGCAACTGTTCTTAAAGCATTTCAGGAAGTAGCTGATGCATTACGCGCTTTAGAGACTGGCGCTCAAGCCTTGAAGTCAGCATCTGATGCAGAGCGCTACGCTTACGAAACTTTGGATTTAATTCAGCAGCAATATAAATTAGGAACCGCGAGTTATCTAGCAGTTCTCTACTATCAAAATCAATATCAAATTGCTAAAGTCAAATCGGTTTCAGCGCAAGCAACGCGGCTCTCCGATTCAGCAGCACTATTTGCAGCATTAGGCGGTGGTTGGTGGAATCGTACCGGCCCAGCTTTTCAACCAAAAGCTATAGTGAATAAAGATCAAAATGAAACTTCTGGAAATAATTAAAACTAAAGTAACCGCTACTGCAGTAGCCTTGTGGGCCTGGATGCTTGCTAAGGCGAAAGAGTGGAAGTTGCGCGAGAAATTAAATGCGCTTTGGGAAAAGACAAAGGCGCTTTGGCTAGGTATTGGGCAAA
>CANISN010000258.1 GCA_947470165.1 Burkholderiaceae bacterium
TATTGTCTTAATTTTGACGGGTACCGACCTATATCGAGATATACAAAATCATAGTGAAGTTGTTCAATCCATGGAGATGGCAGATCGGTTGATTGTCTTGCAGTCATCCGCATTAGATTCGATCCCCCCTAGTCTTCGATATAAAGTCCAAGTGATTTATCAATCTGTCGAGATTGATTTACCTGATCCAGTAGCTAAAGAAGATTTTTTAGTAAGTGTTATTGGGCACCTGAGGGAAGAGAAAGACCCCTTTTGCGTAGCCCGAAGTCTTCCACTATTACCATCAGATTCCAAGATCACTGTTAGGCATTTAGGTCAGGCGATGAACTCTCAAATGGGAGACTTAGCCAGAAACTTCAATGCAACACTCAATCGCTACCAATGGATTGGCGAGGTGAGTCATGCGGATACTTTAAGGATGCTTTCTCAAAGTCGCCTGATGGTCATTTCGAGCCTCATGGAAGGTGGCGCTCACGTAGTCTCTGAGGCTATTGCGCTAGGTATTCCAGTGATCGCATCAGATATTCCAGGTAATCGAGGTTTGCTCGGTGAGAGTTACCCTGCTTACTACCCAGTAGGTGAGGAGTGTGCACTTGCTAATCTTTTATATCGCTCAGAAACAATCCCTACCTTTTATGCTTCACTACAAAAGCATATTGATTTACGAAGAGAATTAATTAAACCAGCGCGTGAGAAGCAGTCTATTCAAGAGATGGTTGGTGCATTAACTGCTAAGTAATTTAAGCTGGCTTAAGGTAACTTAAGATCATTTTTTTGCATTTGCGAAGCATACCAAAAAGTGTTTCTTCGAATCCGTCCAAGCATGGATATGATCAAATCCTGCACGACGAAGTTTTTCTGTAAAGCTATCTTGAGTGTACTTATAGCTATTTTCCGTATGTATCAAATCACCAGCCTTGAACTTAATGACATGATCTTTAGCACCACTACCTGGTAGGCTTACCTGTACATTCGATCGCGCACGAAGGTGCATCTCAATTCGAGAGAGGGGTTCATTAAAAAAGGCGTAGTGCTCCCAATCCTCTAGATTAAAGTTGCTACCGATGATTCGATTTACATTTAAAAGAATATTTAAATTAAATGACGAGGTAACACCTAAAGGGTCGTTATAGGCAAGATGTAAGGTTTCAAGATCTTTGACTAAATCAACGCCTATTAAAAGTCCACCGTTTCCATGACATTCATGAGCGATATTGGTAAAAAACTGATCCGCTTTTTCAGGATCATAGTTTCCAATTGAGGACCCTGGAAAGAAAAAAATCTTCCGAAGTTCTGCAATATCAGGAAATGCTAGGGGTAAGCTTAAGTCAATAGCTTGAGCGCTCATAGTGATATCTGGAAACTGCTTTTGTAAATCAGCAAGGGCAGTCTCAAGATATTCCTTTGAGATATCGAGTGCCCGATATTGCTTTGGTTTAATGCTATTAAAAAGCCTGCTTGCCTTGGCGCAATTGCCTGCTCCAAGGTCGAGTAAAACTTCGCAAGGGCCTACGGCGTCAGCAATTGCACCATGATAGGTATCCATGATCCACTGCTCTGTTCGCGTTGGGTAATACTCCTCGAGCAGCGTAATGACATCGAAGAGATGGGAGCCGATGTCATCGTAGAAAAACTTTGGCGATATGGATGGCACATCTGCAGTAAGACTGAGATGTAATTCTTGAGCCAAAGTATGTTTCACTGAATGGATTTCTTAGGCAACTGATAGTCCTGTACCCAGAGCAAAATGACCTATTTTCTGGGCGCTAGCAAAGCCTCCCAGATTTAAGATCGAGAGGACTTCAGCTTCTTGTTCTGGAGCACAAGAGATGAGGAGGCCGCCACTAGTTTGGGGATCGGTCAATAGGTTTTGTTGCCAAAGTGCTAAGTTGCTCGCGAGCGTTACTTCGCTACCATAGCCGGCCCAATTGCGAGTAGAGGCACCAGTAAAAATATCAGCCTTGACATGCTCCACTGCTTCCTGAACTACTGGAATAGCATCCCAGTGTACCCGTGCCATTAACTTGGATCCTCTAGCCATTTCCAGAAGATGTCCTGCCAAACCAAAGCCTGTGACATCAGTTAGAGCGTGGACTCCTTCAAGCTGTGCAAGGGCAAGACCAGGCTTATTTAATTTGGTAGTAAGAGCAATCATCTCTTGATAGCCTGCAGCGGAGAGCAACTCTTTCTTCAGGGCTGCAGAAAGTATGCCTACACCTAATGGCTTACTCAAAATGATGCTGTCACCTGCTTGAGCACCATTATTACGTTTGAGTTTTTTGGGATCTACTACACCAATAGCTACTAAGCCATAAATTGGCTCAACTGTATCTATTGAATGACCACCAGCGATCATGATGCCAGCATCATTACAGACAGCTTCTCCGCCAGCAGTAATTTGTTGAATTACCTCTAGAGGTAGAACTTGAATGGGCATACCCAGAAGGGCCAGCGCAAAAAGGGGTTGAGCGCCCATTGCATAGATATCAGAAATTGCATTGGTTGCAGCAATACGACCAAACTCAAACGGATCGTCAACAATTGGCATAAAAAAATCTGTTGTTGCAACGATCGCTTGACTATCGTTAATTTGATAGACCGCAGCATCCTCATTGTTATCAGAACCTGCTAGTAGCGCGACAGGTAAATTGCGTACTGGTGAGGCTTTCAGAATATCGCTCAAGACCCCAGGAGCAATCTTGCAGCCACAGCCTCCACCATGAGATAAAGAGGTCAGGCGGCCGTTATAAGGAGTAGTCATAAAGAATTAATCAAGTATTTGAAAGATGGCAAATGCCACAACAACGTTAGCTTACTCAATTTAGAGTAAGCACGTGCGAAAACCACAAAAATGATCGCTTCGATTACGCTGATAAAAGTTCCGAAATGCTACCCTTTTTAAGCGATCAGGTGTAAAGGGGCTACCCCCTTTGAGTACCTGATATGTGCCATCAAACCAAGGTTGAGAGTAATCGGCATAGGGGTCGCTACTAAATCCAGGAAAGGGTGCAAAAGGACTACTCGTCCATTCCCATAAATGGGAAGACTGCCAATCATTTTGTTCTTGAGACATTAATAAACTAAGCTCATGCTCGTTGGGTAGA
>CANISN010000259.1 GCA_947470165.1 Burkholderiaceae bacterium
CAATATGGGCTGCAGCTCGCAAGGCCATCATCTCAGCATGAGCGCTAGGGTCGCTATTACTGATTGGTTGATTGAAGCCTGTAGAAATGATTTTTCCATCCCTAACGAGTACAGCGCCTACAGGTACTTCACCAGCCATTGCGGCGAGCTTGGCTTGATCCAAGGCTTGCTGCATAAATTGGTGGTCAAGCTCAGCTTGCATATTATTTCTTAAGAATGAGAAACGTCAGCCCAGCAATTGGGGGTTTCATAAAGACGAATGGAGGCCAGCTTCAGACGTCCCTCAAAGGCTTTTTCAAACACGGGCTGTAGTAATGCAAATGCAGCACTAGCTAAGTTTTCAACAGTAGGAACATGCTGCATCACCACTGTCTTGTGATTGGGGATGGAATTAAGATACTCGACCAATCCCTTGTCTTCCTTAGCTACTAAGAATGCGTGATCCCAAGGCTCCACCACATATTGATTAGTCAGACGCTTGATATCGCCAAAATCTAAGACCATGCCATCATCCGCCTTACCAGGGTGATCGGCAATCACGCCAGTCAAAGTCACTTCAATTGCATAACGATGACCATGCAGATGCCGGCACTGTCCGTCATGATTCGGGATACGATGTCCTGAGTCAAACTCAAGTCGACGGGTAATGGAAATGGCTTCTTGCTTGGCGGTCATTTTACTTTTCTGGGTACTTAAATATTGCTAGGTAAAGCGATTATCGAATACCGATCATTTTATGGGTCTGAATACTCAAACGCCACAACGGTCTTTTTTGACATAGGCGTACAGCCAATGCCATATTTTCTTGGAGATTGGGGCCATCCATGGCCTGCAAGAAGCGATTGCGGTAATCCATCTTCTCAAATCTAGCCAATAGCGTTTCGATTGAAGTATGACCTACTTGCGGAATCACCAGCTTAATCTCATCCGCTTGCAACACAATCAGATCTGAGCCTGCTTTAGGGCTAACGCATACCCAATCAACTCCCTTGGGAACTTTGATCGTGCCATTAGTTTCAATTGCCAGGGTGAAGCCTTTGCTATGTAATGCATCAATTAAGGCCGTGTCGAGTTGTAATAATGGCTCACCACCAGTAAAAACAACATAGCGTTGTTGAGGGCCAGCAGAAGTGCTATTCCACACCTCCTCAATTGTGTCAGCAAGGAAAGTAGCAGTCTCAAACTTACCGCCACCGATACCATCACTTCCAACAAAGTCGGTATCGCAAAATTGACAGACTGCTGTAGACCGATCCTCTTCACGACCGCTCCATAGATTGCAGCCAGCAAAGCGACAAAAAACGGCTGCACGACCTGCGTGGGCGCCCTCACCCTGGAGGGTTGAAAAGAGTTCTTTGACGGTATACATAGCTAAGTCCTGATTTTAAGCGCTTTACTCACTTCCAGGACACAAGCTCCCACTGCAGGTAGTCTTCCCGTAGAGCATCACCCCAATATTTTGGCTATTTTATTACGCCCTACCGAACTCTTTGGTACTCCTGACATCTCAAACCAGGTATGTACATCTTGCTCAAAGCCAAGGCCATGCATAAAGTTATAGATAGCCTTCTTCAATCCAATACCAAGAAGATCATGATCGACACCACTAGGATCTATAAATGCCACATCGTTCTTGGCAAAACTAATCTCTGGCAAGGGAACTAATGAAATACCATAGGCCTGAGGATCTTTACCAACTGGCGAATGCACTGTACAAGTAAAGCGATGAAAAAATCCACTCTGAATACAACCATTTTCAAAAAGCTGTCGTACGTACTCAAGAGCATCGACAGTTTCTTGTACGGTTTGCGTTGGGAAACCATACATCAGGTAGGCATGCACCAAAATTCCTGCGTCAGAAAAACCTTTGGTTACTTCAGCCACTTGATCTACTGACACTCCTTTTTTCATGAGTTCGAGCAATCTGTCAGAAGCTACCTCTAGGCCACCAGACATGGCAATACATCCACTTTGCGCCAGCAGCTCAGATAGCTCAGGAGTAAAAGTCTTTTCAAAGCGAATATTGCCCCACCAAGAAATAACTACTTTACGACGAATTAATTCCTCAGCAAGCGCTTTTAAGATCTTGGGTGGTGCAGCCTCATCCACAAAATGAAATCCAGTTTGACCAGTCTCGGCAACGATTGCTTCAATCCGATCAACCAGCAAGCTAGCTGAGGCAGTCTCATAACGAGAGATGTAATCTAGGCTAACGTCACAGAAACTGCATTTTTTCCAATAACAGCCATGAGCGACCGTGAGCTTATTCCAACGGCCATCACTCCATAGGCGATGCATCGGGTTTAGCATATCAAGTAAAGATAAATAGGAATTAAGTGGCAGACCATCCCAAGTAGCAGTTCCCACATCCTCAAAGGGAATATCAGGCTCTTGCCAAGCAACATAGCGAACTTCATTATTGAGAGTGCGAATAAATGTACGCACCAACCTTTCTGCTGAACGCTTGCTATTTAGATGCTCAATGAGAGCAAGCAAGGGTCGCTCTCCAGAGTCCAAGGTAATGAAATCCACAAAATCAAAGATACGTGGCTCATTTAACTCACGTAACTCAGTATTGACATATCCACCACCAAGACCAATTTTGATACTGGGGTAATGGATTTTGATGGTTTGCGCGATTCTTAAGGCGGCATACATAGCACCAGGAAACGGTACCGATAACAAGACTAAAGTCGGTTGATGTTTATCTATACATACTTTGGTCAAAACTTGTAGGTGCAAGTCCATCAATGTGGGCATTGCAGCTAAGGCATCTGCTAATGGAGTAAACGTAGGCTGGCTACCCGCTAAAGATTCTGCATAACGGACAAACTCAAAACGGTTATCTACAGCATCACGAAGAACATCCGATAAATCGTTGAGATACAGCGTTGCTAGATGGCGTGCCCGATCTTGAGAACCCAGCGCACCAAATGCCCATGCCAATGAATCCCCACCCTCCGCTTCATCGTAAGCATCCAAAGATGCAAAGCGTGGACCTTCCGGCAATAAAGTTCGGCTATTGATGCGATGGGCAAGAGTACTGTCTCGCCCCTGTAAAAATGCAATAGCCAAGGCGATAGTATTTTGATA
>CANISN010000260.1 GCA_947470165.1 Burkholderiaceae bacterium
TGAAAATTCCTGCTCCCAATAACGCAACACATGAGAACGAACACCACACAGATCAGCTACTTCACCAATAGTGAAATAACGCTTAGAGGGGATTGGGGGGAGCTGCGAACTGAGCAGCGCCGACCCAGCATCAAATGCTGTTTTCTCGAGCATGCGACTCAACTACGTCCTTGAGTTTTTGACTTGCATGAAAAGTAACCACACGGCGAGCTGCAATCGGGATCATTTGACCCGTTTTAGGATTTCGGCCTGGACGGGCAGATTTATTACGTAGCTGAAAATTACCAAATCCAGAAATCTTTACCTCTACTCCGGTCTCTAGCGACTTACCAATTCTATCAAAGAATGCATCAATCATATCTTTAGCTTCGCGCTTATTAAGACCCACTTGATCGAAGAGCGCTTCAGAGAGCTCGTTCTTGGTAACGGTGTCGTTGCTAGCTAATTCATTCATGTCTGAAGTCTCTTCGTACTATGTCTAAGGCTAATATTAAACCTAGCGCAGACGAGCTGCGCAATTTTTCTCAAGTGCTGCTAATAAAGCGGTCATAACCGCCTCAATTTGGGCATCCTGCAATGTTTCCTGGGGATTTAACAACGTCACGCGGAAGGCCAAACTCTTCTCATCAACAGCCATACTGCTTGATCCCGCTTTTGGCTTGAACTCATCAAAAAGCTCAACGCCTCGCACGAAATTCTGCTTAGCTTTATTCATCGCATCCAATAATGCTTGCGCAGTAACGGACAGCTTAACCACTACAGCTAAATCACGCTGTACAGCTGGAAATTTACTTAACTCCTCGGGCTGTGGAATGCCCAGATCACGCACAGCTGCTAAGTCCAACTCAAAAAGGACTGGAGCTTGCGGCAACTCATAAGCCTGCTGTAATCCAGGATGCAGCTCGCCAACCCAGCCAACATTGAGCTTACCTGCCAAAGTCAATAACTGAATTTGAGCGCTACGACCGGGATGCAACGCAGGATGAACAGCTGCTTGCGTTGTGAAATGCAAGGGATCGAGCACGCGCTCAAGATCACCTTTCACGTCAAAGAAATCCACTAAACGATTATCACTCGCCCACTGTTCAGGCACAAAGGAGCCATAAGCCAATCCACCCACTTGTTGTGGCTGATAAAAGCCTGCCACTTTGCCAGCCTCTTCTTGAACACTATCGTCACGCTTAAATACACGACCCGTTTCAAAAAGGCGTACGCGACCAGCACCACGATTCAGGTTTACCTTGAGGTTAGCCAATAAACCACCCCACAGATTACTGCGCATGACACCATATTGACTGGCAATTGGATTGAGTACAGCAATCAAATCATTCTCAGCAGCACCCACTAAACGTTGCTCACTCTCAAGATCTGTAAAACCAAAGTTCACAGCCTCTTGATAACCTTGCAGAGCCAAACGTTGGCGCAGTAAATGCACTCCACGCTTTGCTTCTGCCTTAGCGCTCATCTTTAACGTGGCGAATGGTGGCACATCAGGGATATTTTCAAAGCCATACATACGCGCAACTTCTTCAATGAGATCCTCTTCGATCTCAATATCAAAGCGATAGCTTGGCGGCATCACGATAAATACATCATTTGCTTGCTTAAACTCAAAACCAAGCCGCTTAAAGACATCAGAAACAATCTCATTCGTCAAAGGAATGCCGATCACTTTCATGGCGCGTGCTAAACGCATACTGACTGACTTACGCTCAGGAATTGCCAATATTTGATCATCAATGGCGCCAACTTGACCACCGCAAACTTCGACAATCAGTGAAGTTAAGTATTCTAGGCAGTTAACAGTGTTTTGCGGGTCAACGCCACGCTCAAAACGATGCGCAGCGTCAGTACTGAAATTAAAGCGACGGGCACGGCCCTGAATAGCCGAAGGTTGCCAATAGGCCGCCTCAACATAAATATTTTTGGTGTCATCAGTCACAGCGCAGTGATTACCACCCATGATTCCTGCTAGTGCAACTGGGCCAGTTTGATCAGCAACTACACCAGCATCTTGGATCTTGCCTGCAGAGTCTTTGCCTTGCAAAGTTACTGTCTGGCCATTGAGAAGTTCAAGTGTTTCGCTAGGCTTAGCCCAGCGAACCGATAAGTCACCAGTCAATTTATCAATATCAAACACGTGCGTAGGCTGGCCCATTTCTAACATCATGTAGTTAGAAAGATCTACTAATGCAGAAATACTTCTTTGACCAGCATGACATAAACGCTGAATTATCCAATCGGGAGTCTTTGCTTGAGGATTCACACCACGAATCACTCGACCTGCAAAACGACCGCACAAATCAGTGTTTTCAATAGTCACTTTAAGCTTATCGGCAATGGAAACATTGGGAGCAGTCCACTTAGGGGCGCACATTGCCGCCCCGGTGATTGCCGATACTTCTCTGGCCATACCTATTAGTGATAAACAATCCGCTTTATTGGGCGTTAACTTGATCACAAAGATTTGATCATCTAGATCTAAGTATTTACGAATATCATCGCCAACTGGAGCATCCGCAGGTAATTCGAGAATGCCTTCGTGATCATCACCCAAGCCAAGTTCACGACCTGAGCAAAGCATGCCTTGACTCTCTACACCACGCAGTTTTCCTAGCTTAATCATGAAAGGCTTGCCCCCAACTTCGGATGGAGGCAGCTCAGCACCCACTAAGGCGCAAGGAATCTTAATGCCTGCACGTGCATTAGGCGCACCGCAGACAATTTGTAACTCTTGACCCGAACCAGCATCGACTTTACAAACCCGCAAACGATCTGCATCAGGGTGCTGCTCGGCAGAGAGAATTTGTGCTACAACGATTTTGGTAAACGGCGGCGCTACTGAATGCTGTTCCTCTAGCTCAAGACCAGCCATAGTCATCGCATGACCTAACGCCTTGCTATCAAGCGAAGGGTTTACATATTGGCGTAACCAAGATTCAGAAAATTGCATAGCGGCTTCTAGTAGTGAATTGTTATGCGGGGAACTGCGCTAAGAAACGGAGGTCATTCTCAAAGAAAAGACGCAAATCATCAATGCCATAA